>SKWJ01000426.1 GCA_007128995.1 Paracoccaceae bacterium | reverse complement strand
CGATCGAGTCGCGCATTTCGCCTGCCGGAAGCTGCACCGATGCGCCGCCCAGCATGTTGACGAACCGTCCAATCGTGGCGTTGGGTGGACGGACATTCTTGCCGCGCAGGTCTTCGGGGACAAGGATCTGCGCCGTGCCATGCAGCGTCGAGACATCATGCAGATGCACAAGGCAGACATGAACATCGGGCATCTCGGCAGCGGCATAGTCCATATACCACTGGTGCAGCGCGCGCGAGCCGACACGCGCATCGGTGAAGGTGAACGGCATCTCGCCCAGAGACAGCACCGGGAACCGCCCAGCCTGATAGCCCGGATTGATAAAGGAAATGTCCACGATCCCGTCGCGCGCCATATCGAAATGATCTGCCGCTGACCCTAACTGCTGAGCGGGAAAGGTTGTGATCGTGATCCGGCCTTCAGAGGCTTCGGAAATTGCTTCGATCCAGGGGGCAATGACGGTAACCTGCATCGGATGGGTTGCGCCAAGCCAGGTAGAGAGCGCAAGTTCGACGTTCTGCGCCTGCGCCATCGGAGCGGCGAATACAGAAGCAAGGGCCGTCGCGGCCAGAAGTCTTGGTGTGATTTGCATCGTTTTCCTCCCAAAGAAACTCTACAGTTGGTGTCGTGGTCAGTATCGCCTGTCAGGTTGTTTGCTGGTCCGTCCTCCTTTCTCGGGCATGCGCGCTTCAGGCACGTTTCAACACAGTCTCGGTTTGCCGCGCGTTCAGCCGGGCGAAGTGCAATTGGCTGTGCAAGGTATGCGCGGCAACGTGACGCCCAACGCTGGCGCGTTGCTGCAATCTGGCTTTTCCGGGGCAGTTGGCAGTGACGCGGTCCCAGAAGGCAAGTTCTGCCAGCGCAATGCTGGCCTGCATAAACAGAGGGGCTGTTTCGGCGGGTGCAGTGCGCACCAGAGCGCAGAGAGCATGCCATTCCTTCAGCGCAGTCGGCAGTAGCGTGTCAGCACTGCTTTTGGCGATATCCTCGACATACCGCTCGAAAGCCTCTGCCTGAGCGCCTTGGGCGTGCGCAAGACCGCGCGTAGCGAGGGTGAGCGCCTGAATCCCGTTCGCCCCCTCATAGATTGCGCAAATTCGGGCATCGCGATACGCCTGCTCCAGACGGTATTCCTGCAGATAACCGTAGCCACCAAGAACCTGCATCGCGGTTTCGGTCACGCGCATCCCCGTTTCGGACCCTGCCACCTTCGCCATCGGTGTCAGAAATTCCGCGAGATCGTCTTCTCCGGACTCGAGCGCAACCAGGGCCAGATGCGCAAGCGCCCGCGCTGCAAGGATTTGCCGGTCCATATCGTTCAACAGCCGTTGAATATCGGGGTGGTCCGCCAGCACTGCGGGGGTGCCATCGGGCTGTCGCCCTTGTCCGCGGTCATGAGCATAAGCTCTGGCAATTGCATGCGCCTTGGCGGCATGGGCGACGCCTTGCAATCCCACGTCGAGGCGCGCGTGATTCATGAGCAGAAACATCGCTGCAAGCCCCTGCCCCGCTGTACCGATAAGATCAGCCTTGGCCTGATCGAACACCATGTGACAGGTTGGAGAGCCATGCAGCCCCATCTTTCGCTCGATGCGCGTCACGGCAATGGAATTGCGACTGCCATCCGGCAGGACGGCCGGACAGGCAAACAGGCTTAAACCCCGCGTCCCCTCTGGTCCCGAACGCGCAAGCACCAGATGCAAGATATTCTCACTTGCGTCTTGGTCACCACCAGAAATGAAGATCTTCTCACCGCTGATATTCCAGTCTGCAGCCCCGCGAATTGCGCGCGTGCGGATGCGTGAAAGGTCAGACCCGGCGTCGGGTTCGGTCAGGCACATGGTTGACAACCACGCACCAGACGCAAGCTCTGGAATGAACCGGGCCTGCTGATCCGGTGTCGCCACCTGACGCAGAAGCCTGATCGCGCCGGGCACCAGACCGGCAACCATCTGAAGCGCGTGACAGGCTTCGGAAAACGCCTCGGACACGAGCGCCTGAACCGCCGGGCCCAACCCCTGCCCGCCAAATTCTTCAGGGGCAGTCAGCCCTTGCCATCCGGCTTGCGCAAGCTCGCGGTACACCTGCGCAAATCCGTCCGGCAGATATGCGCGCCCCTCCATCAGCCGACACCCCTGAAGGTCGCCTGCACTGTCAAGCGGATGAATGCGCTGCTGTGCAAAGGTTTCGAAATGCTCTGCCACCTCACGCGCCAGCGCGCCATCCCAGCCGGGAATCCGGGCCGCCCCGGCGAATTCAAGGCTCCAGAGTCTGTCGTCAAGCGCTGCCATCGCTCAACCCAGCCCCAAAAGCTTGGCCGCATTTTCTTTCAGGATGAGGGGGCGGACCTCGTCGCGGATGTTCAGCTCTGCAAAATCGGCCAGCCAGCGATCGGGCGTGATTGCAGGCCAGTCCGAGCCGAACAACATTTTCTTTTTCAGAATTGTATTTGCGTAATGCACAAAGATCTGCGGGAAGTATTTGGGTGACCATCCCGACATGTCGACATAGACATTCGGCTTGTGCTGCGCCACTGCCAGACCTTCTTCAGTCCAGGGAAAGGAAGGATGCGCAAGGATGATCGGCGTATCGGGGAAATCAACCGCAACATCATCGACATGCATCGGGTTGGAATATTTCAGGCGCATGCCCATCCCCCCGCGCATGCCGGAACCGACACCCGTCTGCCCGGTGTGGAAAATCATGATCGCGCCTTCCTCGGCGATTGCGTCGTATAGCGGGTAGGCCATCCGGTCATTAGGGAAGAATCCCTGCATTGTGGGATGGAACTTGAAACCGCGCACACCATAGTCGCGCACCAGACGACGGGCCTCTCGCGCACCGAGCTTGCCCTTCGCCGGATCGATCGAGGCAAAAGGGATCAGAATATCCGCATTCTCTGCACAGATCCGCGCGATCTCTTCATTGGTGTGCCGGTAGAAACCAGTTTCACGCTCGGCATCAACGCCAAAGATGACCGCTGCAATTTTGCGCTCTCGGTAGTAGGCCGCTGTCTGCTCTACTGTAGGCAGCATCCCATCCATCCCGGCCGGGTTGCGAAAATAAGCCGCCATCCCTTGCTGAAAATCCAGATACCCATCATCGCGCTGGCAGTTGCAGGGCTCCTCGGCATGTGTGTGAATGTCGATGGCGACGATCTCGTCCAGATTGATGGTCATGTCATCCTCTCCTCACGGTGCATCCGGCGCTTGCAACCGCGTAGCGCGCTTCTCAAGGAAATCACGCAACCGCTGTTTTGCCTCTGGCGTTTCCGAGGTGAGCGCAGACACAATTGATTCAGTGAACAGGCCATCTTCGACCGACATTTCAGCAATGCGCGGCAACGCATTCAGGATTGCGTAATTTGACAGGGGCGCATTCGCAGCAGCCGCTTGCGCAAGCTCGATCGCACGTGACAGCGCCTGCCCCTTTGGTACGACATAGGAAATACCGCCCCATTGTTCCATCAGTGCCGGGGATACAATACGCCCGGTCAGCATCATGTCCCCCATACGCGCAGCACCGATCAGCCGCGCCACACGGACAGATCCTCCCCCTCCCACGAAAATGCCGCGCTGGCCCTCAGGCAGACCGAAAAACGCGGTTTCATCTGCGACACGCACATGGGTTGCTGCGGCAAGCTCGAACCCGCCACCGACAACCGCACCGTGCAAGGCCGAAAAGAATGGAATTTCACCCCGCTCGAAAGACGAGAAAATTGCATGCCAGCGCCGCGAGCCCTGAATCGCATCGAACAGCGGTTTGTCCTTGTGCTCTGCCAGATCAAGACCAGCGCAGAAATGATCGCCTTCGCCATAGATGACTGCGGCGCGGGCCTCTTTTTGCGCACGCTCGGCCGCCTCTCGCAGGGCCTCGACCACCCGGTCAGAAATCGCGTTGCGCTTGCATGGACGGTTCAGCCCGATAACGGCCACCTCGCCCTTCAACCGAAAACTGACCAGCACCTCGCCAGACCCGTCCATCCTGACCTCCTCTCGCAGCTCTTCCTCAAGATACACATTTTGTTATGGTAGTAAACAGTATTGTAGAGATACTATTTTATTGGTAAGCTATCTCCGGTGGCATCAGAGACAGAGGTGGGAACTGCCATGCCGAAAGCAAAACTCGAGGTGATTTCAGAAGAATCCGACATTGAGGGACTGTTGGGTTACAACCTGAAGCGCGCATACATGATCGTACGCGATGACTTTCGCAAGCAAGTTGAACAGTCAGTCCTCTCGCCGCGCGCCTTCTCGGTGCTGACCCTTGTCGTGGAAGCCCCCGGCCTGACGCAAAGCGAAGTCGCGCGGCGCCTCGGGATAGAGCGCTCGGGACTGGTCGCTATCATCGATGATCTTGAAAACAGAGAGCTGGCAGAACGCACCGCTGTTCCGGGCGACAGACGATCGCAGGCACTTGTTGCCACAGCTGCGGGAAATGAACTTCATGCCGCCACGATGGCGCGTGTACACGCACATGAGCGCACCCTTTTGGCCCCACTGAACCCAGCCGAGCAAACACAATTACTGACCCTGTTGCGCAAATTTCGCGCAGCACATGAGGAACTTGACGGATGACTGTTTTCGCTGGGCAGCTTGCCATCGTCACAGGTGGTGCATCGGGCTTGGGAGCGGCGACAGTGCGCGCGCTCGCTGCATCCAAGATGCGCGTGGCAATTTTTGATCTTGATGAAGAACGGGGCCGCGCTCTCGCGGAGGAACTGGGCAGCACTTATTGCAAGGTTGATGTCGCAGATCCCGCAAGCGTCGCGCAGGGGCTGGAGCGCGCGACCGCTGAAGGCACGCTACGGGTCATGATCAATTGCGCAGGGATCGGACCAGCGGCAAAAACAGTCTCGCGCGGGGCAGCCCATGATCCGTCGCTGTTCATGCGCACCATTTCGGTCAACCTTGCAGGGACATTCAACTGCGCCTCTCAGGCGGCAGCCATCATGTCGGCGCAGCGCCCCGAAGGCGCAGATCAGGCGCGTGGCGTAATCATCAACACAGCCTCGGTTGCGGCTTATGACGGCCAGATCGGCCAAGTGGCCTATGCCGCCTCAAAAGGCGGGATCGTGGGGATGACATTGCCAATGGCGCGCGATCTGGCTGACAAGGGCATCCGCGTTTGTACAATCGCACCAGGCTTGTTTCTCACACCCCTGCTTCAGAGTCTGCCACCCGAGGCTCAGGACTCGCTTGGCCGACAGGTCCCGTTCCCTTCGCGGCTTGGCAATGCGTCGGAATTTGCGGCGCTTGTGCTGCATATCATGGAAAACCCCATGCTGAACGGCGAAGTGATCCGCCTTGATGGTGCAATCCGCATGGCCCCGAGGTGAAAAGGTGAACATGACAGAGTCCCGCTTCTGGCAGCCGCGCTTTGACATCACCCACCGCAATGATGGCAGCATCCTGATGCGTCAGGTCGATCCGTTGCCAGCGCATTTGCCGACAGTGGCGGATTACCTGGACCATTGGGCAGAAAAGACCCCCGAAGCAATCTGGATCGCCCGTCGCCAGACAGATCGCGCATGGCGCGAGATCAGCTATGCAGAGGCGCGCGAAACAGCGCAGCGTTTGGGCTCAGCACTTCTTGCGCGTGGCTTGGGGCCGAACCGACCCCTGCTGATCCTGTCGCAGAACAGCCTCGAGCACGCTTTGCTGGCGATGGGGTGCATCTATGTCGGCATTCCGTTTGCGGCAGTCTCGCCAGCCTATTCCCTTGTTTCGAAAGATCATGGAAAGCTGCGCGACATTGCGGCATTACTGCGCCCTGGTGCAATTTTTGCCGATGACTCAGAGAGTTTCGCTCCGGCGCTGACCGCGATTGCCGCACCCGAACAGACCGTGATCACCCTCGGCGACGGGGCGAATGACTTTGCCGCGCTTTTGAAATCAGATCCGCAGAGCGCAGCGCCGGCACGCGCCGCGCTCTCTCCGGATGGTGTGGTCAAGTATCTTTTCACTTCGGGTTCCACAGGCAGTCCGAAGGCCGTCATCAACACCAACCGCATGATGTGCGCAATGAGTGCGATGATAAGCGACTGCTACCGGTTCCTGCGTGACGAACCGCCCGTTGTTCTGGACTGGGCCCCCTGGAACCATACAGCCGCCGGCAACAAGGTCTTCATGTTGGTGCTGGGCCATGGTGGAAGCTACTACATCGACGATGGGCGCCCTGTTCCCGGCAAATTCGAGGAAACGCTTCGAAACCTGCGCGAGATCTCTTGTACATGGTATTTCAACGTCCCACTCGGCTTCGACATGCTCGTCGAAGCCCTCGAGCAGGATCACGCGCTGGCGACGACCTTCTTCTCGCGCCTCGGCATGCTGTTTTACGCGGGCGCGGGCATGGCCCAGCATACGTGGGACCGATTGTCCGAGTTGGGACGCAATATTACCGGACGCGAAGTCCTTCTTGCCACCGGGCTTGGCGCGACCGAAACAGCGCCCTTCGCGCTTGCCTGCACCGACATCCAGAAACGCGCCGGCAACATCGGTGTTCCGGCACGTGGTCTGACCCTGAAGCTGGTTCCAACGGGCGATAAAATGGAAGCCCGCCTCAGGGGTCCGACAATCATGCCCGGGTATCTTGGCGACACGGAAAAGACGGCTGAAGTCTTTGACGAGGAGGGGTTCTACTGTCTGGGCGATGCCCTGCGCCCAGCCGATCCGGACGATCTGACCAAGGGCTTTTTCTTCGACGGGCGCGTTGCGGAGAATTTCAAGCTCGCAACAGGAACCTGGGTGGCTGTCGGGTCCGTTCGCGCGGCGCTGGTCGACGCAATGGGCGGCCTGATCAGGGACGCAGTGATTGTTGGAGAGAACCAGTCCGAACTGGGTGCGATGCTGCTGTTATCCGAACGCACGAAAACCCTCGATCCTGCGCGCCGCCGCGAAATGCTTGAAGCGGCGCTTGCACGCGCAGCCGCCGCCGCCACAGGATCGGCAAGCCGCGTGAAGCGCGCCCTCATCCTTGACACCGCCCCCAGTTTTGACCGGGGAGAAGTGACCGAAAAGGGAAGCCTTAATCAACGTGCATTGCGCGCCAACAACGCCGAATTGATCTCGCAGCTTTTCTCTGGAGCAAAGCCTGAACAGGTTTTGCTGGCCAAGCTGGAAAATGAGCAGATCATTTGATAATAAATTGTTTGATCTGAAACAGTTTATAATTTAACAATATACGTTATGAACAAGGGGACTGTTGCATGCCCACTGACGCCGGCGATACCACCCTGCACCAACACAGTGCCTCAGCCGCTGCAGCGGCCCCGGATGCGGATCTGGTCTTTGGGGAGTTGCGCCAGAACACAGGCTTTCTTTTGCGCATGGCCTGGCTGCAAGTTTCAGAGAAGCTTGAGGAAAACACCCAGTCGGTGATGCTGACAGCCGCCGAGTATACGATCTTGCGCATGATCGCGCAAAGCCCCGGTATCCGGCAGGGGCATCTTGCACGGGCGCTCTATATCAAGCCAGCGGCAATGACCCGGATCATAAGGGGCTTTGAAGACCGCGCCCTTGTCGCGCGCCAGATCCCTGACGGGGATCGGCGAACCGTGCGCCTGTCGATATGTCCTGCAGGTCTCGCAGCCCTTGAGCAGGCACGCGGGCAGTTCGGGGGCAAGGCGAAACACGAACGCGGAAACCTGAGTGAGGCAGAGCAGCACCAGTTGAACGAGCTGCTTCGCAGATACTGCGGGCTCGACAAGCCCGACACACGATCTCCCTGACGGAGGGTCGTGAACAGGAAGGCAAATCACGGTCACATACTGGGAGGAAAAGACCATGACACTGTCAAAGACCTTAATGATTGGTGCCGCCGTCGCCTTGTGCACGGCAAGTGTGGCGACGGCGCAAAACCTGCGCGGTGCAGGCGGGGCGTCACCAGCGCATCCATCCACCTACATGTATGAGCGCTTTGCCGAATATCTGGCAGAAGAAAGCGGCGACAGCATGAGCTTGACCCTCATCGGGCCAGAGGTGGTTTCCCTGACGCAGGTACCGGACGCGCTTCAGTCGGAACTGATCAATGTCGGCAATCTGCTGCCACTATTTTTTCCGGCAGATTTTCAGCGCACAAATGTCGCTGGTGACATGGCGCTGATCGGGCGTGAATCGCACGCTATGGCGCTTGCAATGACAGAATTTGTTGTCAATTGCGCCCCATGTCAGGAGGAGTTCGGAAACAAGGGCATGGTGTTTCTTGGCGCAGGGGCATCGGATGTTTACGTCCTGATCACGACCAGCCCGGTGCGCACGGCTGCAGATCTGCAAGGGTTGCGCTTGCGCTCTGGCGGGGCTCCGTTTTCCCGCTGGGCCGAGAATTTCGGCGCCACGCCTGTCAGTATCGCCGTTGGTGAACAGTTCGAAGGCATGAACCAGGGCACGATTGACGGCTCCATGGCGTCTATCGTCGATATGCTCTCCTTCCGTCTGGTAGATGTCGCACGGTATGTCACCGAAGTTCCCTTGGGAACCTACCATGTAACGTCAAATTTCACCTTCAACCAAACCGCTTGGTCGGCGCTGAGTGAAGACGAGCGTGCAACTGTGGTCCGCGCAGCCAACCGCGCCAACCCCACTTTGACTGACCGTTGGGGGTTCCAGCTTCCCGAAGCGGCCCGGAATGCTGTTGCCGAAGCTGGTATAGAAGTCATTACCCCGGACGAAGCCCTGCTGGAAGCGTCTAACAGCTTTGCTGCAGAAGATGCGGAATCCCGCATCGCAGCAGATCCGCTGGCAGGGGATTTCGCGGCTCTGGTAGAGAAATGGACCGCAATTGTCGCCGATCTTGGCGACGATTCTGCCGCGCTGTCTGAACGCGCGATGCAGGAGATCTGGGCGAATGTCGATCTGGCAACATACGGTCAGTAAGGCCTTGCTGAAAACGCACCTCTGGCCGAACGGGCCAGAGGTTTTTGCAGGTTGGATCCATGTCCCTTATCGTCCGGTTATCTGCGGGTCTTTGTAAATTGTTATCACTCATCGGCGGCGCTGCGGTTGTTCTCATGATGCTGCACGTCACGCTTGATGTCGTGTTGCTGAACCTGTTCCGCATCTCCATGAACACCGCGCCAGAGATCGTGGCGCGGTACTACATGGTCGCGGTGGCCTTTCTTCCGCTGGGCTGGCTGACGATGCGCAAACAGATGATTTCGGTCGAGTTGCTGGACTTCGTGCTCCCCAGATGGCTGCGCCAAGCGTCGGATTTTCTGGTCGCGCTTGCAGGCGTGGCCGTTTATGGGCTGCTGACCCATGCAACATGGCTGGCCGCGCTGCGGCAGATGCGTTCCGGTTCTTTTGTCGAACTTGTCAGCCTGCAGATGCCAGTCTGGCATTCGTATTTCCTCGTCCCAGTCGGGTTTTCACTGGCAACGCTCGCCTGTGCGCTCATGGCGCTGGTTTTCCTGTCGCAATCCGCCCGTGACGAATTGAAGGCCCTGACGGAAGGGGACGACGAATGAGCGTCGAAGTCGGCCTTTGGGGCGTTGCTGTGCTGATGGGGCTACTGGCACTGCGCCTGCCTGTTGCCCTTGCATTGATCATCGTATCCTTCGGCGGCATCTGGGTGATGATCGGCTGGAACCCGGCGATGGGCGTCTTGGCGAATACACCCTACTCTTTCGCCGCACGCTGGACCATGAGCGCTGTGCCAATGTTTTTGCTGATGGGTTTCGTCGCCTTTCACACTGGCCTGACCGGCGGGTTGTTCGAAGCGGCCAAGGCACTGCTGGCGCGGCTGCCCGGCGGGCTGGCCATCTCATCCATCTTTGCGTGTTCCGGATTTGCGGCAGTGTCGGGATCATCTCTTGCCAATTCGGCGGCAATGGGACGGATCGCCATTCCGGAAATGGTGAAAGCGGGCTACAAGCCTTCGGTTGCGGCCGGGTGCATTGCCGCAGGTGGCACGATTGGTGCGCTGATCCCTCCCTCGATCCTGATGATCATCTATGGTGTCATCGCCGAAACATCGATCACTCAGGTTTTCCTTGGAGGGGTCAGCATCGGCCTGCTGACCGCTCTGTCCTACTGCCTGGTGATCCTGTGCATTGCCTGGTTGCGCCCTGACATCATTCCGCGCACCGGTGCGCAGAAAGCCCCCGAACTTTGGGTCGCGCTGCGGCAGGTCGCCCCGATCGTGCTTCTGGTTATCCTTGTATTCGGAGGATTGTTTTCAGGGCTGTTCACAGCAACGCAGGCCGGCGCTGTCGGCGCTTTTGGCACCGTTCTCATCGCGGGTTTCATGGGCCGGCTGACGCGCGACGTCATGCGGCGCTCGCTTACCGAAACGGTCATTACAACAAGTTCATTGCTGATCATCGGGATCGGCGCGACAATGTTCACGCGCTTTCTCGGCATCTCAGGCGTTTCGAACCTGATTGCGTCTTTCGTGAGCGACACTGGACTGAGCATGCTGATGGTACTTCTAATTATCATCTGCATTTATCTCGTCCTCGGCACGTTCATGGAACCCTTCGGGGCGATGCTCGTGACATTGCCTATCTTTCTGCCCTTGATCAATGCAGAGGGGTTGAGTCTGGTCTGGTTCGGGGTTCTGGTGGTCAAGCTGCTGGAGGTTGGCATGATCACACCACCCGTCGGAATGAATGTGTTTGTGATCAAGAATGTCGCAAGTCGTTATGTCATGGTGACGGATGTCTTCCGCGGCGTGCTGCCCTTCATACTGGCTGATCTTGTTGTTATCGGGCTGATTGTGGCAGTTCCATCGCTGGTCCTGTTCCTTCCCGATATGGTAGGACAGATGCGCCGCTGATCGGCCCCCCGCCCGGCGCCGAACACCTGCGCGCGGCAACACCGATATCCGTATCCGCGCTGGACGTCTGTCGCCATCCTGAATAGCCCCTGCACAACCCGACGCAGAAAAAATCGCCACATCAGAGGTCACGCGACCGCTCTCGGCGTTTCAAGCGTGAAGCTTGGACAGGCATCGTGGCGACACAATCATGGGTGCGATCCGAGAGCAGATTTCGCTCCGGCTGCTGGTTTTGATCTTAATCATTTCGCGAGCGCCGACTTCTGATAGATTTCGACCATGGCGCAAGGCGATGACAGACTGCCGGTATTCCGGACTGAAGCCGTCACCCGGGTCTACCGAACCGGTGTGGTCGAGGTTTGGGCATTGCGCGGCGTGGATCTTTCCCTTTCTGAAGGTGAGATGGTGGTACTGCTGGGGGCCTCCGGCTCGGGGAAATCAACACTTGTCAACATTCTTGGCGGGCTTGATGTGCCGTCAGGGGGACGCGTGTTCTTTCGCAATCAGGAACTGACCGACGCGAGTGATCGCCAATTGACGATGTTCCGCCGTGATCATGTGGGTTTTGTGTTTCAGTTCTATAACCTTATCCCCAGCCTTACCGCGCGCGAGAACATTGCCCTTGTCACCGAAATTGCCCGCAACCCTATGCCCCCCGCAGAGGCACTGGAGCGTGTCGGACTTGGGCACCGGATGGATCAT
>SKWJ01000443.1 GCA_007128995.1 Paracoccaceae bacterium | reverse complement strand
TGACCGGCTGACCCGCGGAGGCTTTTGCCTTCGCCGCTGCTGCGCTGCACGACCTGCCGTTGCTCCCGCAGGCGTCATCGCAGCAGCACCCCTGGCGGGAACGATCTGCCCGCCAATTCGGCATCAGCATCGCTGATGTTCCTGAACACGCCAATCTCTGTTGGGAGGAGCCCTATGTACAAGACCCCGGACGGAAAGGAAATCTTCGTTCTTGATTGCCACACCCACTTCTGGGACGGCAGCCCGGAGAACCAGCGCAATGTCCATGGCAAGCAGTTCATCGACTGCTTTTATGCGTATCACACGGCTCTGAGCCCGAAGGAACAGCTTTGGGAAAAGGCACGGTTCGAGAAGTACAGTGTCGAGGATATCTATCGCGACCTGTTCATCGATGGCCCCGACGACATGGCCATCATCCAGTCGACCTATCTGCGTGACTTCTACAAGGAAGGGTTCAGCAGCATCGAGCGTTCCTCGCAGATGGCGTCGATCAACCCGGGACGATTCATCGTCAACGGGGCGTTTGATCCGCGCGATGGCGAGCAGGCGCTGGAATACATCCACTACATGAAGGAAACCTTCGATATCCAGGGGGTGAAACTTTATACCGCCGAATGGAATGGCGATTCGAAGGGCTGGAAACTGACAGATCCGGCGGCCTACAAGTGCTTCGAACTTTGTGAGAAGCTGGGCATCCGCAACATGCATGTCCACAAGGGACCGACGATCATCCCGCTGTCGAAAGATGCGTTCGACGTGCATGACGTCGATCACGCTGCAACGGATTTCCAGGGCCTGAACTGGGTTGTCGAACACTGCGGGCTGCCGCGGCTTGACGATTTCTGCTGGATCGCGGTGCAGGAAACCAATGTCTATGCAGGGCTTGCCGTTGCACTGCCGTTCATCCATTCGCGGCCGCGCTATTTCGCCGAGGTGATGGCTGAACTCCTGTTCTGGGTCGGACCCGACAAGATCCTGTTCGGTTCGGACTATGCGATCTGGACTCCGCAATGGCTGGTCGAAAAGTTCTGGGCGATGGAACTGCCTGAGGACATCAAGCAGGAACGCGGTGTGGATCTGACCCCCGAGATCAAGGAACAGATCCTCGGTCTCAACGCCGCGCGGCTCTACGGCATCGATGTCGAAGCCAAGAAGGCCGAACTGGCGTCTTCCCCCGTCAAGATTGCAGCGGAGTAAGAACATGAACGTGCCGCAGATTCACGGCGCGCAGGCAAGGGAAGTGTGGCGGCGCCTTGGCGCCGTCACTGACCCTGAGCTTGACGAGCCAATCACGGACATGGGTTTTGTCGAACGCGTCGACGTGCTTCAGGGCACTGACGTAGAAGTCGACTTTCGGTTGCCAACCTATTGGTGCTCGCCCAACTTTGCGTTTCTGATGGCCGACGGGATCAGCCGCGCGGTGCGCGCGCTGCCCTGGGTCGAGCGGGTCAAGGTCCGCCTGCAGGACCATTGCTTCGGCGACGAGGTCAATGCAGGCGTCAATGGCGACAAGCCTTTCGAGGATGTCTTTGCCAGGCTGACCGAAGGCGGTGATCTGGATGAAGTGCGCGAGAAGTTTCGCGAAAAGGCGTTCATGCGCCGACAGGAGCCGCTGATAATCGCACTGCGCGCAATGGGCCGGAGCGACGCACAGATTGCTGCGCTGACGCTGGAGCAGTTTGACCGCATCAGTTTTGCGACCCATCCCGATGCTTGCGCGCAAAAGCCGCGCTATCGCGAGATCCTTATCGACGACGGGTTGGCATGCCTTCCGGACGATCCGGTGTTTGTCGACTACAGTGGCGCTCCGGTCGAGGCCGAACAGATGACCGAGCATCTGCGCCGACTGCGCGCGATCCGGATCAATATGGAGTTCAACGGAGCAATGTGCCGGGGCCTGCTGGCAACACGTTACAAGGAAGTTGACATGGCAGGGCGCGAACCCGAGCTGATCGACTTCATTGCCGGACGGGTGCCGCCGCGCACGTCGCCGGAATCCCGCACAAGCTGACCAGCGTCGCACGACCTGAAAGAAATCAGACCGGCGCGCCACCGCGCGCACGGTAACGAGGGAGGAATACATGCCGAACATGCTGCTTCATAACGTCGAGGCCCGCCGCGCGCTGGCTCGCGGGGTCGCAAGACTCGCCGCTGCCGTCGAGCCGACACTGGGCCCCAAGGGCATGAACGCAATGATCGACCGGCCTGTCGGAACGCCGCTGATTACGCGTGACGGTGTTTCGATCGCGACGGAAATCGAACTGGGTGACCGGTTCGAGAACATGGGCGCGCAAGTCGTGCGCGAGGTCTCGATGCAGACCAATGACGTTGCCGGTGACGGAACCACGACAGCCATAGTGCTGGCCAATGCGATGATCCAGCAAGGTGTCGCGCAGGCGGAACGGGGTGCGCGCACGGTCGATCTGTGCCGCGGGATCGAATTGGCCGTTGAATGTGTCGTTGACGCGCTGAAAGGGCAGGCCGTTTCGGTCAGCAAGAAGCCGGAACTGTTGGCGTCCGTCGCCAGGATCGCAGCGACCGACCCCGCGCTTGGCGCCATCGTGGCCGAGGCGCACGAGCGTGTCGGCGCCAGCGGGATCATCACCACCGATTTCTCGGTGACGGTGGACACGCATCTGGAAGTCATCGAGGGGATGTCCTTTGAGCGTGGCTACATCTCGCACCACATGGTCACCGATCAGGACGAGATGGAGGCGCGGCTGGACAAGCCGCTTATCCTGCTGACTGACCAGAAGATCCTCAAGCCCGAGGAGCTTGACAGCGCGCGCGCAATTGCCGACGCCGAAGGTCGCCCGCTGCTGGTCGTAGCCGAAGAGATTTCGCCCGAAGTCGTCGTGACACTTCTCGAAGCGGCAAAGCCCGGCAAGTACCTGATCGTGCATCCGCCGGAATACGGCAACTGGCGACGCACGCAGATGGATGACCTTGCCATCATGACCGGCGGAGAAGTGCTGGCCCGCGATCTTGGTCGCCAAGTGAAAAACGTGACGCGCGAGCAACTGGGCGGCGCGCAGGCCGTGCACTCGTCAGC
>SKWJ01000053.1 GCA_007128995.1 Paracoccaceae bacterium | reverse complement strand
GTCTATATCGACCGGCGCGAGCTGAAATGCGCCTGCGTTGGGGGCGATAGCAATGTGCCGCTTGGGTTCGTGTCGCTGACAGAAAACCTGATGATGATCGGCATGGCGCTCTGGATGCTGACGAAACCCGCAGGCATCGGGATCGGGTTCTGACACCTTATTTGGTTATTTGGTCTTCCCTGTCCTATGCAGTGGGCAAGTCTGTTGTCCTGCATAAGGCACGGGGCCGGGCTTTGTCTTCTGCACGCAGCGCGGCGCAACTCCGCCAATCGGAACTGAAGATGAGGCCTTGTGTTGAGACTTTGGATTCGGGGTGATTATGTGATCGGGCCCTCGATGTGGAGTTGTGCCGTATGACACCCCCTCAGATGCTCGTCTTCGCGGTAATCACAGCGACGCTGTTGCTGTTTCTGTGGGGAAGATTGCGCCATGATGTGGTGGCATTCGCTGCGTTGATGGCCTGTGTGGTCGTGGGGCTGGTGCCCGCAGCGGAGGCGTTCGAGGGGTTCGCCCATCCGGCCGTGATTACCGTGGCCTGTGTGCTGATCCTCAGCCAGGGGTTGCAGGAGACAGGCGCTGTGGACTGGCTGGCGCGCCGTGCCATACCACGCAAGGCTGGGCGGCTGACCAGCATGGCCGCCCTGTTAGGGCTGGGCGCAGCGCTCTCGGGCTTCATGAACAATGTGGGCGCAATGGCCCTGCTGATGCCGATCGCCATGCAAGTTTCCCACCGTCTGGACCTCACCCCCGGACAGGTGCTGATGCCGCTCGCTTTCGGCACGATCCTTGGCGGCATGACGACGCTGATCGGCACGCCCCCGAATCTGATCGTTTCAAGCTTTCGCAACGAAGCGGGTTTCGGGCATTTTTCGATGTTCGACTTTACCCCTGTCGGTTTGGCTGTCGCACTGGTTGGTGTGCTGTTCATATCCTTGCTGGGATGGCGGCTTGTGCCTGCGCGCGAAGCCTCGAGCGGTGAAAGCTTTGACCCCGGCGCTTATGTGACCGAAGTGCGTATCCCTGCGAAAAGCAAGGCCATCGGCCTGACGCTACGCAGCTTCGAGAATGAGATCGAGGATAGTCATGCAGTGGTGGTCGGGCTGTTGCGCAACGATGTGCGCATGATGGCCCCGCATGGCGGACGCCGCATCAAGGAAAACGATATTCTGGTGCTGGAGGCCGAAGTGGACGCTCTGGCAGAAGCCCTCGCTGTCTTCGATATCGAGTTGGAGGAGAAAGGGTCAGCGACTGACAAATCAACCAGCGATGCATCTGCCGTTAGGGCGGACACTGATACAGAAGGAAGCCGCAAAAAGGGCAAGTCCTCGGCGCTGCCCGCCTCACTTGAACGTCTGCGCCCCGGTCAGCGCAAGGGCGCGAAAACCGGGTCCGACCACCGCCGCACTGATGACGACATCGTGCTGCGCGAGCTTGTAGTCTTGCCCGGTTCGACCATTGTCGGACAATCGGCTACTGATCTGGCCCTGCGGACGCGCTTTGGGTTGAACATGCTGGCTGTCTCGCGCGAAGGGCGGGCGCCGCGAACCCGGCTACGCCAACTCAAGCTGAAATCGGGCGACCTGTTGCTGATGCATGGCCCGTCAGACGCCTTGTTCGAATTCGTGAAGGAAACCGGGTGTGTGCCGCTGGGCGAGCGTGCGCTGCGCATGCCCGATGCGCGGCTGGCAATTCTTTCGGTGGCCATCCTGCTGGGGGCAGTGGCTATCGCTGCAGCGGGGCTTTTACCTGCCGCGGCGGCCTTTGGCTTAGGCGTGCTCGCGACGATGGTGGCGCGCACAGTGCCCTTGCGCCACCTCTATACAAGCATAGACTGGCCCGTGATCGTGCTGCTGGCGGCGCTGATTCCGATTGCGGGGGCCATGCAGGAAACCGGAGCGGCGGATCTGCTGGCCCAGTTTCTGGTTGACACCATCGCCCAGGGCAATGCGATTGCTGCGCTTGTTGTGGTTATGGTCACAACGATGTTCCTGTCAGATGTGATGAACAATGCAGCCACCGCGGCTGTTCTTTGCCCTATTGCCATTGGCGTTGCTGCAGCGCTGGGTGTGAACCCCGACAGCTTTCTGATGGCAGTGGCCATCGGGGCATCTTGCGCGTTCCTGACACCCATCGGGCACCAGAATGCTACGCTGATCCTTGGCCCCGGGGGTTTCAGGTTCGGTGATTACTGGAGGCTGGGCCTGCCGCTGGAAGTGCTGGTGGTTGCGGTCAGCGTCCCGATCCTGCTGATCGTCTGGCCGCTTTGACGTTCTGAGCGCGGTCAAACTCCTGGGCTCAGAGGGCTCCTGCGCTCAGGTATCGACTGGTTTTTCACCTTCCGGCAGCGTGTCTGGCGCGTCTGCTGCAAGCGTTGACTTGCGCTTCTTTTTCGACTCCAATCGCTGTTGCGTTTTGACTGCGCTCAAATATCCGAACACGCAAACGGCTCCAAGTGTCCCGAATGCCAGAATGGCGATGAGAGTTTCTACAGTCATGGCCTTTCCTTTCCGTGTTTTCATATCGACGCCCTTAGACCTAAGGTGCTGTAAGAGAATAACAACCCCGTCTGATTTTCTGTCTACCCTGCACGTCGTCACAACTCCGGGCCGCTGTACTCAGGCTTTCGCAGGATCAGGTCTGCATCGCGCAGGATATCTGCCCGTTCGGCGGCAAGGCTCAGTTCTCGGTAACAATGCCGGGTCAATTCTCAGTGACAATCAACAGAAGGGGTTCATCCGAGGAACGCCCCATCCGTTTCATCCGTCGCGCCCCGGATTGCATCACAGAGTTCGGCTCTGGGCGCTTTGTCAGCGACACCATGATGGTGGTCGAGCGCGTGGCTTCTACGATTCTGTCCGAGATTGACGTGGTATTCGCAGATTTGCTGGAACGAGACGAAATCGACCATATCATCCCCGCAAAACTGAAAGAGCAGACCGAAGATCTGCGCAACGAACCTGAAGACCGACGCCTGCGGCGCGCGATTCTCGACTCGGCCAACAATGTGCTGGGCAAGTTGGCAGAGGCAGCCTTGGCCGATGGTCGCTGGATCG
>SKWJ01000209.1 GCA_007128995.1 Paracoccaceae bacterium | reverse complement strand
GCTTTGGCCGTCGGTTTCCGGCTGTTGGTCTTCTTTTTGCCCTTGCTGGCGGCCTTGGCCGCGATCAATTCCAGAGCCTGTTCTAGCGTCACTGCTTCAGGTTCCAGATCCTTCGGAAGCGTTGCATTCACTTTTTCCCATTTGACATAGGGTCCGTACCGCCCTTTCATGACGGCGATATCGCCTCCGTCAGGGTGGGTCCCGATGCGCTTGATCGGTTCTGAAGCGGTCGCCTGTCCCCGAATTTGCTTTGCGGCAAGAACTTCGACGGCCCGGTTCATACCAATGGTAAAGACGTCTTCGACATCCGGCAGATTTGCATATTTCTTGCCGTGTTTCACAAACGGCCCATAGCGCCCGATCCCTGCCTCGATCAATTCGCCATCTTCGGGATGGGCGCCGACGGGGCGCGGCAGTGCCAGAAGCATCAACGCACGTTCCAGATCGATGCTGTCAGTTTCCCAGCCCTTCGGCAGTGATGCCCGCGGAGGCTTGGGCATGTCTTCGGAAACATCTCCGCGCTGCACATAAGGGCCGAAGCGTCCTGTCTTCAGGCGTATGGGGTCGCCAGCATCATGGCCAAGCAGCTTGCCGTCACCTGACAGTTCCGCGTCTCCATCTTCGCCCGCAAGCGGACGGGTATAGCGGCATTCAGGATAGTTGTTGCACCCGATGAACGCCCCCCCCGACCGGGCCGTTTTCAGATTCAACCGCCCGACACCACATTTTGGGCACTGGCGTGGATCAGCACCATCTTCGCGCGGCGGATACAGGTGCGGGCTGAGCACCTCATCAATCTTTTCAAGAACTTCTGTGATCCGAAGTTCGGACGTTTCTGCGATCGCGGCCGAAAAGTCGCGCCAGAACCGTTCCAGAACGTCCTTGTAATCGCGATCGCCTGCCGAAACATCGTCCAGCTGCGCCTCAAGGTCGGCGGTGAAATCATATTCCAGATACCGCCGGAAATAATTGACAAGGAATATTGTCACCAACCGACCTTTATCGGCTGCGATCAGGCGATTCTTGTCCTTCGTCACATAGCCGCGGTCCTGAATGGTCGTGACGATGCTGGCATAGGTCGAGGGTCTGCCGATGCCAAGCTCTTCCATCCGCTTGACCAGTGTGGCCTCTGTGTAGCGCGGCGGGGGCTGGGTGAAATGCTGTTCCGGTGTCACGCTTCGCTTCTCGAGTGCATCGCCCTCGGACAGTTGCGGCAGGCGCTTGTCATCGTCGTCGACGACATCATCGCGCCCTTCCTCATAGACTTTCAGAAAGCCGTCAAACAACACCACCTGACCGGTCGCGCGCAGGCCCACCTGACTGTCTTTGCTGCCAATCTCGACAGTCGTCCGTTCGAGACGCGCGGCTTCCATCTGTCCGGCGATCGTGCGTTTCCAGATCAGGTCATAGAGTTTTCGCTGATCCGCATCAGTCAGCTTCAACTTGTCGGGGCTGACTGCCAGATCGGTCGGGCGGATGCATTCATGCGCCTCTTGGGCGTTTTTCGCCTTGTTCTTGTACATCCGCGGGGACTTTGGAACGTATTCCGCGCCATATCGGTCCTTGATCACATCTCGCGCTGCCATCACGGCTTCGGGTGCCATATCAATCCCATCGGTCCGCATATAGGTGATATGGCCTGCTTCATACAGGCGCTGTGCTGTGCTCATGCATTGCTTCGCACCCATCCCGAATTTGCGGCTTGCCTCTTGCTGGAGCGTGGATGTCATGAAGGGTGCAGACGGATTGCGGCTGGCGGGCTTCGCTTCAACCGAGAGCACGGAAAGCGCGCGTGAGCGCACAGCTTCGACAGCGATTTCCGCGGCTTCAGAGGTCGGAATATCAAACTTGTCCAGACGTTTCCCTGCAAGGCTGACCAGTTTTGCGCTGAACTCCTGTCCGCGCGGTGTTGTCAGTCCTGCCGTGACGCTCCAGTATTCTCTTGCGCGAAAGGCCTCGATCTCCATCTCTCGTTCGACAATCAGCCGCAGGCAGACCGATTGCACACGCCCTGCAGACTTTGCGCCGGGCAATTTGCGCCAGAGTACAGGCGAGAGATTGAACCCCACAAGGTAGTCCAGAGCGCGGCGCGCCAGATACGCATGAACCAGCGGCATATCCACGTCGCGCGGGTTCTTCATCGCCTCGGTCACGGCCGATTTGGTGATTGCATTAAACACGACCCGTCTGACCGGCGTGGATTTCTTGACAGCGCGGGACTTGATCAGTGCTTCCGTCAGATGCCACGAAATCGCTTCGCCTTCGCGGTCAGGGTCAGTTGCGAGGATCAGTTCGTTGTCATCCTTCAAAGCGTCGGCAATGGCTTTCACATGCTTGCGAGAGTCGCTTGCCACCTCCCATTGCATTGCGAATTCATCGTCCGGATTCACTGACCCGTCTTTTGGTGGCAGGTCGCGCACATGGCCATAAGAGGCCAGTACTGTATATTCCGGGCCAAGATACTTGTTGATGGTCTTGGCCTTGGCGGGCGATTCGACGACGACGACTGCCATGAAATTCCTTTATGGATTACGCTTTCTCAACCCCTGCGAGTGGCCCTAAATGTGTGAGGAGCGGGTGGAATGTCAATGCGCGGCGTCAGGGGAACATGAGAGATCGCTATGATCGGGCGGTCTGATCTGATGACGCGCGGCGGCAGCCATAGGCCAGAACCTTGCAGTGCAGATCGCGTGTCACACCCTGCTGATCAGGCCGCCGGGATGGCGACGCACACTGCCTTGTATTTCAAGCAAGACAAGCGCTGGCGAGATCACCGCCGCTGAAAGCGCGAGATCACGAATAAGTTGATCTTCTGCTACCGGGCTGGGGCCGAGCAGGTCCAGGATAAGCTTTTCCAGCCCCAAGGGGCGGCTTGGGGCCGCCGGAATTGGCGCTGCCTGGGGCAACGTATCGGCGCGAACTGTCGCCTGCAGGCGCTGCAACACGTCCAGGACGTCTTCGACATTGCGGATCAGTGTCGCCCCATCGCGAATCAACCTGTTGCAGCCGCCAGCGCGCCCATCCACCGGGTGACCGGGGACGGCCATGATTTCGCG
>SKWJ01000435.1 GCA_007128995.1 Paracoccaceae bacterium | reverse complement strand
GACAGGCGTTCCGCTTTCACTGATAACTTGCCACGAGTAGAGTGTCTTTCCAGCAACCCGGTTCGCAAGGCGCAGCGGCTCTATCGCTGCAGCAAAGGCCATCAGGGTGAATCGCTCCAGCAACAGGAATACGACGTGATGTGACGCGCCGGACAGATTGCGCACATTCTTGGAGGAAACACTCGTCGTCATTCGTTCAAACATGGCTCCGCTAAGCTTCACGCGACACAATCAATTTCGCAAATCGCTTGCAAGAGCAATCGCATTTGCAAGCGTTGAAAGGCTTTTGTATAGAGGCGTTGATCCAAGCGTTTCGAGATGACGCATCGCAATATTCACCGGGAGAGATCCATGACAAGTGGCTGGACAAAATCAACATGGCGCAGATGCGACCGGATCCAGATGCCCGAATATCCCGATGCTGACGCCCTGCGCGCCGTAGAGGCCCAACTGGCCAAATATCCGCCGCTGGTTTTTGCAGGTGAGGTGCGCGCACTCAAGCGCAAACTGGGAGCAGCCGCCACGGGGCAGGCATTTCTGCTTCAAGGGGGCGACTGCGCAGAGAGTTTTTCTGAATTTACCGCAGACAGCATACGCGACACGTTCAAGGTGTTGCTGCAGATGGCGATCGTACTCACCTATGGCGCAAAGGTCCCGGTGGTGAAGGTCGGGCGCATGGCGGGTCAATTCGCCAAGCCGCGCTCTGCCCCGACCGAAAAGATCGGGTCCCAGGAACTGCCCAGCTATCGTGGTGACATTATCAACGGTTTTGAGTTCACCGCACAGGCGCGCATCCCGGATCCTTCGCGGATGCTGCAGGCCTACACGCAGGCGGCGGCCAGTCTCAACCTGCTGCGGGCTTTCTCGAAAGGGGGGTACGCAGATATGCACCGTGTGCATTCCTGGACACTTGGTTTTGCCGATGGTGAGAAAGCCGAACGCTACCGTGAAATGACAGATCGTATCACCGATACGCTTGATTTTCTGACGGCTGCTGGGATCACGTCTGAAACAAGTCAGGATCTTGCATCAGTGGATTTCTACACCAGCCATGAAGCGCTGTTGCTGGAGTATGAAGAGGCGCTGGCGCGGATTGATTCCACCTCGGGCCTGCCGGTTGCGGGATCAGGGCATTTTATCTGGATTGGTGACCGGACACGGCAGCCCGACGGCGCGCATGTCGAATTCTGCAGAGGTGTGCAGAACCCGATCGGGCTGAAATGCGGCCCATCGATCACGTCGGATGATCTAAAGCGACTGATCGCACGGCTGAACCCCGAAAACGAGCCGGGACGTCTGACGCTGATCGCCCGTTTCGGGGCGGGACAGGTGGGTGATCATCTGCCCCGGCTGATTCGCACGGTTGAACAGGAAGGAGCGAATGTGCTTTGGACCTGTGATCCGATGCATGGCAATACGATCAAGTCCTCTTCTGGATACAAGACCCGGCCTTTCGATTCGGTCCTGCGTGAAGTGCGCGAGTTCTTCGCAGTGCATAATGCCGAAGGAACAATTCCGGGAGGCGTGCATTTTGAGATGACAGGCGCTGACGTGACCGAATGTACAGGTGGCTTGCGGGCCGTGACAGATGAAGATCTGTCGCAACGCTATCACACTGCCTGCGATCCACGCCTGAATGCTAGCCAGTCGCTGGAACTCGCCTTTCTGGTCGCGGAAGAGCTTGTTGGGCGGCGGCAATCATTGTCGGCTGCCGCAGTCTGACGCTCTGGTGGCGCGTCATGGCCATGTTTAGAAACCGCGTACTGCCTTGGCCCGGTGCGCGGCGTCATGACCTTGGCTTGGTCTAGTCTCTTGGTGTCGAACATGGGCCCCATATCCGTACGCGATGCGACTGCCAGAGACGCGGCAGCCATAGCGGATATCTGGAACCCGATCATTCGCGAGACAGTGGTTACCTTCAATCCCGTCGAACGTAGTGCCGCCGCGATCGTAGAGATGATTGCCACGCGACAGACGGCAGGGCACGCTTTTCTGGTCATTGAACTGGATGGCCGGGTTTCAGGCTTTGGCAGCTATTCGCAATTTCGGGCAGGGCTGGGATATGCGGGTTGCATGGAACACACGATCAATCTTGCGCCGCAGATACAGGGCAGGGGGGCGGGACGCATTCTTCTCGGGACGCTTGAGGCCCATGCAGCGCGCGCAGGCCATCATGTCATGGTTGCCGCGATCACAGGTGCAAATTCAGCGAGCATAGGTTTTCACCTAGCTATGGATTATTTCGAGGTTGGACGCTTGCCAGAAGTTGGCTGGAAGTTTGGCCGGTATCATGATCTGGTTTTGATGCAGAAATTTATGCCTGCGCGATGATTTGACCTGCTGCATTCCAGTCTCTTGGCTGATAGGTTTGTGCTATGTCAATCTGGACGCGAATAAACGATGCCTTGCGTGCCTTGAGGCAAGGAGAACCGCTAAGCGGCGTGTTCGAACGTTTGCGAACCCCACCAGAAAGGACCGTTGCCTTCACGATTGCCGTCATTGCGTTGGGAGCAAAGCTTGCCAAGGCAGATGGACGCGTCACACGCGGCGAGGTTGCAGCCTTTCGCAGGATCTTCACGATTGCACCCGAAGACGAGGCAGCGGCCGCGCGGGTCTACAATCTGGCACGTCAGGATGTTGCGGGATTTGATCTTTATGCGCGCAAGATTGCGGCGAAATTCCCCCCGCGTGACCCGGTTTTGATGGACCTCATGGAAGGTTTGTTCGAAGTTGCTGTTGCCGATGGCGAGTTTCATCCGCAAGAAGAAGCCTTCCTGCGCGAAGTCTCTGAGATCTTTGGCCTTACCAGCCGTTGTTTCACCTGTTTGCGTGCAAGATTTGTCGGCGATGACACGCCTGATCCCTATGACGTGCTGGAGGTCACTGCGGAGATGCCGATTGCCGAGATCCAGCGCGCATATCGCCGCGCAGTGCGGGAAACCCATCCTGATCGTCTTGCCGCTCGGGGCGTGCCGCCTGAAGCGGTCAAACTGGCTGAGCACCGCTTGCGTGACCTGAACAAAGCATGGGAAGATATCCGGCAGAGTCGCGCCGCCT
>SKWJ01000534.1 GCA_007128995.1 Paracoccaceae bacterium | reverse complement strand
TATCCCAGACGATTACCCCGTCCGGCAAGGCCTCGATGGCATTGGACAGACGCGCTCGGGCCCGTTCAGCCTCGTCCAGAAGTCGCGCAGCGCGCGCCTGATCTTCCTTCTTCGCGGTTATGTCGGTTTCGAGCAGAGCAAAGCCGCAGACCTCGCCATCATCACCATGCAACGGCAGAAGGTTGATATCGACCCAGTACCGCGCACCAGCTGCGTCAATGTTAAGCGTTTCGCCCTGCCAGGCTTTGCCGCGCGCCATCGCGCTGGTGATCGCGTCAGCCCCCTCGGTCTTCTCGCCCCACACCAGACCCGGCAGCCCATGGCCCCGCACGCGCCTGAGCGACAAGCCGGTTCTCTGCTCCCATGCGCAGTTTGCCCAGGTGATGCGCAGATCAGAGTCGACGATCACCACCATGCAGGCCATCGTTTCCACAATCTGGTGCAGATGCTGCGGGAGCGGGGATTGCTGCATGTCGCTGGTCATTTGTTCCTGTACGGATCGAATCCTTTCTCCATAATTCACAACCTTAAGGATAATCACGCTAAATGCCACAGAATATGAAACCCGCGCAGGGTACGTCCAGATAGACCTGAAAGGCCCTGACATCTTCTAGACCGAGCTGATCTGGTGATCGCTCCAAATACCGGCTGCATTTGGCAACAGCATACAGATAGGATCGCTGTGTGGCAGGCGACAGGTTACGAAGCGTCATTTCATCGATCATACGCCGGCGCGGCGGGCTTACCGCAGATGTGGCATTAGCCATGGGATGGTCTGCTGTTTAAAGGCTGGTCTCAGCAGCCAAACCTTCCCATGAGGAGGTCATTCCCGCCAATAGCGACGCCCATCCCGCGTCAGCGGGTTTGTTCAATCCCCTGACGATTCAGCCTGAGGGCATCGCGCTCCAGCCTGTGGAGTTGGGAAGCCCGGCCTCCCATAGCGGCTGGTCCCAAACGCGAGACGGAGGCGGCATCATGCCGCCCCCGTGCTGATATCATCTCGATCCGGGAGTGATCAGGCCCTCATCTGGCGTCGGCGCATGCCTATCAGAGCGCCAAGCCCTGCGAGAAGCAACCATCCGGCGGCTGGCAACGGGACAGGCGCGACGCCTTGACCCTCAGTAAATTTCGCTTCAAAAAGCGCTGTTCCGAAATTGCTGAAATAGTTCCAGGACGGGTTTCCGAAAGGATCCGTTTCGTTGTTAAAGACGAAATAATGCACGTTGTCGACTGCGGTGCCCATCCGCATGTGCGTTGTGGCAAATGGGTTATTGAGGCCGAAAGCTGATATGAAAGCGACATAGCGGCTGCCCGCAGTCACCTGCGTTCCGCCGGTCTCAAAAATGTTGGCTCCCGCAGATGAGGATGTCGGCGCACTGCTGAACAGCGTCATCGGAGAACCGAAGCCAAGACCATAGCTGGCGGTCCCATTCCATGTCCCCACCGCCCCGACGATGTTGCCAACGCCGGATACAAGATGCAGCGTGAAACTGTCCAATGTTCCGGTGACCGGTGCCGTGAACACTTGTCCGTAGGTCAGTGTATCTGGAGTGCCAAAGGGGCCAATGGTGCTTCCAGTTGCACTGTTCGCAAGCGTCACTGCGGCTGCGGGCGCGGTCAGGAGAATGTTTGTTGCGAATAGTAGCGTGGCCGCAAGGCGTAACGTTTTGGGCAGTTTCAGCATCATCGACATGAGAAATCCTTAAAATTTTATTATCAGAACCTCAGATTAACCAAGGAGAAAACGTTCCGATATCAAGCTCTTTGACACTACAGCAGTCAAATCAAAAAGTGTTCGTCTGAATTTTCAATGGCCCCGCTGCTCAAAAAGTATGCGTTCAGGGGGCCGCCGGATAGGTGCAGAGGCAGGGCAATGAGTCTTACTGCCCTCTCGGTGGCCCGGCGTGAGTGCCCCCCTTGAAATCAGTAGTGGGTCGGCCTCAATAAAGTCCAGATGCGTTGGAGAACCTTTTCTTTGCCGACTTCTACAAAACATTATTGTATGCGGGACGCGTTTTGTTATCATAATGTTATGTCTTACACGTAGGTTAGATCACGCACATGGCCGAAATGACGCGATTCTCAGCGCTGAAACTTGCGAGAAACGCAGTCTCGGGTCACCGGAACTGGACAGAGCAGTGGCGCACGCCAGAGCTCAAGACCAATTACGATATCATTCTTGTGGGGGCTGGCGGCCACGGGCTTGCTACGGCGTGGCATCTGGCGCGGGAATATGGTCTGAGCAAGATCGCGGTGCTTGAGGCCGGTTGGCTCGGCGGTGGAAATATTGCCCGCAACACGGTCACGATCCGCTCGAACTACATGCGCGATGAATCGATCCCGTTCTATGTCAAGTCCGTGGAACTGTTCGACCGTCTGACGCAGGATCTGAACTTCAACACCATGCATTCCAAACGCGGGATGGTGGATGTGTTGCAGACATGGGGCATGGTCCGCGACAGACGGCGACGGCGGCTGACGATGGACCTGCATGGCGCGCGCTATCGCCCGCTGAGCGTTCAGGAGCTCCGACGCATGGTTCCGAAACTGACAGGCGGCGGGCCAGAGGCGCGGTTGCCGATTCTCGGGGCAGAGTTTCACCCGGACGCTGCCGTCAATCGCCATGATGCCGTGGCCTGGGGCTATGCGCGTGCCATCGATGCCATGGGGGTGGAGATACATCAAAGGACCCCTGTCACTGCCATCACGCGCGGTGCTGACGGGGCGGTGACGGGGGTTGAAACCCCGCGCGGGGTTGTGCATGCGAAGAAGGTGGCGCTGGTGGTCTCGGGTCACACCACCACACTGAGCGAAACTGCCGGATTGCGCCTGCCCTTGCGCACCATCAACCTGTCAGCCTTTGTTTCCGAGCCCCTGCAGCCCTGCATAGATGTGGTGGTGAACTGTCCTGATCTGGGGGTTTATCTGAGTCAGTCCGACAAGGGCGAGCTTGTCATTGGTGGTGCGACCGATCTGGGCCAGTCCTTCCGGCGCGACGTGAAGCAGCATGTGTTCGAGGAGACGGTCGCAGCCATGCTCGATCTGTTTCCGTCATTCCG
>SKWJ01000320.1 GCA_007128995.1 Paracoccaceae bacterium | reverse complement strand
CTTTGGCCACTTCGAAGGCTTCGATCTGACGCTCGGCAAGGGCGATCTCTGCACTGGACGGGGCGAACACTTCATTTGCAATCCCAAGTTGTGCAGGGTGGATCAGCGTTTTCCCGTCAAAACCCATATCCCGCCCCTGTTCACATTCTGCCCGCAAACCTTCGTCATCCTTGAACGCGTTATACACACCGTCAATGGCCAGAATACCGGCTGCCTTGGCCGCGATCAACGGCAGTTGCAGCGCGCCAAGCAGTGGCAGCCGATCCGGGCGAAACCGGCATCCCATGTCCTTGGCAAGATCATTTGTTCCCATCACAAACCCGGCCATGCGCGGCGCGCAGGCAATTGCATGCGCATTGATCACACCCAAGGGAGATTCCATCATTGCCCAGATACGGGTCTGCGCCGTTTCTGTGCGCTGATCCAACTTTCGCGCCAGATCCTCGATATCGGCCGCGGTATCGACCTTGGGCAACAAGATCGCCTCGGGCTGTGCTGCTGCCACGGCGTCAAGGTCATCCATGCCCCATTGCGTTGAAAGTGCATTGATGCGCACAAGCTTTGCCCGGCTGCCATAGTCAAGTGATTGCAACCTTTCGGCCAACAGATGCCGCGCGCGGGGTTTTTCATCTATGGCAACGGCATCTTCAAGATCGAAGATGATTGCATCTGTCGCAAGTGACGTGGCTTTTTCCAAAGCGCGCTCTTTAGAGCCTGGGATATATAATACCGAGCGGAACGGGCGCGTGTCCATGAAGCTTACCTCGTAATTTTCTGTCGCCTCTGCAACATTTTCGGTCACAAATGGCAAGAGCGTATCCGCTGCGTTGCAGCAATTTCACCAGAATTTCTGCGCTAACATGACGCGTCCGCTGCGTTAACCGCGTTTTCGGGATGCGATGGCAGTGTAGATCTGACCTGTAGCTATCTGAAAGGACCGTCCCCATGCTGCGTTCATGTCTTGTTTCGGCTGCACTCTTGGCGGCGTCTACACTCCCCCTGTCTGCGCAACCCCTGCAATGCGCGTCCCGGTCAAAAGTACTCGACATGCTGTCAGCCGATGCGCAGACGCGTCATGCGATCGGGCTTGCTGGGCAGGCAGTCATGGAGGTGTTCGCAGGGCCAAACTCTGCACAATGGACAATCACCGTTACATTGCCGGATGGCCGGATGTGCTTGCTGGCGCGCGGAACGGCCTTCGAGTCGGTGTTTGAGAATGTGCCAATACAAGGCGTGCCGTCCTGAACTTTATTTGTGCACGCAATCGGAAACGCGACTTGCGAGACATGTGTGAACTTTGATGTGGAAGGCGGGACAAGTCTTGTTGGGCTTTGTATCTTTGCACACGGAAAACGGTCATGACACATCTCTTGCATCGGTCCATTCATACCCCTCCGCGCCATGCCAGAACGGCGTCCGGGCTGCGCTTCACCGATGCCGAGGGAAATACCTTCATCGATGCCTCCAGGCGCGCGGCTGTGTCTTGTCTGGCCATGCGCATCCGGACGTGCTGGAGGCACTGCACACGCAACTTGACCGACTTGCCTATGCCCATACCGGGTTTTTCACGACCGATGTCGCGGAAGCACTGGCAGAAGACCTTATCACGGGTGCTCCTGAGGGTTTGAGCCATGTGTACCTTGTATCCCGGGGATCGGAGGCCGTAGAGGCCGCGCTGAAAATGGCGCGACAATACTTCACCGAGACAGGACAACCACAGCGCCGCCATATCATTGCGCGCGGGCAAAGCTATCACGGCGATACGCTTGGAGCTTTGGATGCTGGCGGAAATGAATGGCGCCGCGCGCAGTTCAAGCCCTTGCTGATGGAAGCACATCTAATCGCCCCTTGCTTTGCCTATCGCGAGCAGCGCGCAAGTGAGAGCGATCTCGACTACGCGGCGCGTGCAGCAAATGAACTGGAAGAGAAGATCCTCGAACTAGGTCGCGATACGGTTGCAGCCTTTATCGCGGAACCAGTTGTCGGTGCGACAGCCGGAGCTGTTCCGGCGGTTGCGGACTATTTTCAGCGCATCCGCGCAATCTGCGACAAACATGGTGTTTTGCTTATTCTGGATGAAGTCCTGTGCGGGATGGGCCGCACAGGATATCGCTATGCCTGCGAGCATAACAAGATCGCGCCGGATTTGCTGACAATCGCCAAGGGGCTGGGGGGCGGGTATCAGCCCATCGGGGCGACCTTGCTAAGCCGGAAAATCCACGACGCCTTCGATGCTGGAAGCGGTTTTTTTCAACATGGCCACACATATATGGGCCATCCCATGGCGGCTGCGGCCGCGCTAGCCGTGCAAAAGGTGATTGCGCGCGATCACTTGCTGGAAAACGTGGTTGCAATAGGCAAGCACCTGCAGTCGCAATTGCAGGCGGTGTTTGGCCAGCATCCGAATGTCGTCGATATCCGGGGCAGGGGGCTGTTCCAGGCAATAGAGCTTGTCGAGGATAGAGATACAAAGATCCCCTTCGATCAGGCGCGCAAAGTCCATGCGCGGATCAAGACAGAAGCAATGAAACGTGGATTGATGGTGTACCCGATGGGTGGGACAATCGATGGGGTGCGCGGGGATCATGTGCTGCTGGCACCACCATTTATCGCGACAGAAGCCGATCTGTCAGACATCACGGGACGCCTGTCAGAGGCAGTGGTCGCAGCGCTTTCGTGATCCGCCGCCGGCAGGGACCAAAAAGGCCCGCCAGAGCATGGCGGGCCAACTTAGACGCGTTGGAAAGCTTTAGCGCGGAGCGATCATCATGATCATCTGCCGACCTTCCATCTTGGGCATGTTCTCTACCTTGCCGATCTCGGCAATGTCATCGGCCACCCGGTTGAGGAGTTCAGCGCCAATATTCTGATGCGCCATTTCGCGCCCCCGGAAGCGCAAGGTAACCTTGACCTTGTCACCACCTTCCAGAAACCGCACCACATTCCGCATCTTGACCTCGTAGTCATGGGTATCGGTATTTGGCCGAAACTTGACTTCCTTGATCTCGATAATGTGCTGCTTCTTGCGCGCCTCGGCCTCGCGTTTTTGCACTTCATATTTG
>SKWJ01000063.1 GCA_007128995.1 Paracoccaceae bacterium | reverse complement strand
GTCTTTCGCGGCCGCCTCGCTGGGGAACCAGTCGACCCGGACCTGTCCGGACTGACCGATCCGGCCCCACTCCCGGACCAGACCCGCTCTCCGAACAGCCCGGGCACGATCTCCATCCGGTAGAACCGATGGAGGTTGTTGGGTGGATCGATCCGGATCAGGTCCATCCCTACCCCCACATCCGCGCTGCGAGATATTGTTCCTCTTTCCCGACAACGTCTGCATAGATCGCGGTCGTGCTGAGCTGCGCATCGCCGAGCCAGCACTGAATCATATGCAGAGGCACACCCTGAACAGTCGCATGGACGCCGAACCCGTGGCGCAGGCCCTTGGGACTACGATGCGGCGCATCCGGGATATCTGAAGGGCGCAACTCACGCATACCTGCAGTAAACCAAATCATAAAAGTCCCGAGGCAAGTAAGTGCGACCGCGCGGCCCTATGCGGCCCTATCGCAGGCATGTTTTCTACCTCGACCTGATCGTTGACATCTTCAGCTGGAAAATCATCGGATGAGGAGTTCATGAACGCGAAAGCGCAGAGCTGGCGGCGGCACTGATTCGGCGCGCGGTGCTTACCGAGGGATGCGTGCCGCATCCACTGGTTCTGCACGCTGACAATGGCAGCCCGATGGCTGGCGCGGCCATGAAAACGACCATGGAAAAACTTGGCATCATCGCGTCCTACAGTCGACCGCGCGTCAGCAATGACAACCCCTTCTCCGAGGCGCTATTCCGAACCTGCAAATATCGCCCTGACTGGCCGAACAAGGGGTTTGCCTCATAGGCAGGAATAACCTTGATCTGGTGAGCCGCATAGCGATCCGCCATACGGTCCCAGAACGCTCTTGACCGGCTCGTACTCGAATTCATTCAAAAGCTTCCATTTCCCGGGGGCGCACTGGCCATGACCAAGAAAATCGGACACAAGCCCCTTCCAACCTAATAGGATTGGTGGGGGAGGTTCATTTGTTCGTGTGTGTCTGTCCTGCAACTTGACGTCGTCACTGTGTCGCACCACTTCCCCATGTAAGTTCAAAAAAACATGGAGAAAGAAATGTTTGAGGCGCGCGAGATGCTGGATCGGATCGTGGGTGGCAAACCGTCCGACGCGCGCATGCCGGATTTCTCGCGTCCCTTCGGCGATTGATCCGGTAAGGGTATGAGCTTGGGCCAAAACGTGCAGCGGGCTGTCTCAGGCGCATCCGGATATGAGCGAGGAACAAACAGCATCACAGCCATGCTGGCGCAGGTTCGATTGGCGATCCTTGGGCGTCCGGAGGCGGACAAAATCGCGCTGCGCCATATTCTGATTGCCCTGGATCAGAATTCTTTCGTCGTGATCCTGCTCGTCTTCTCACTGCTGCTTGTTTCACCACTCTCTGCAATTCCGGGGGCGACAACGCTCTTCGGATTGACCATCGCGTCAATCCTAGGACAGTTTTTGTTGGGCAGGCGGCATATCTGGCTACCGGCATTTCTGCTAGATCGGCAATTGCCCGTGCCGCGCGTTGTTCAGGCCGTGCAATGGCTGGAAAAACCCGCAGCTTGGCTGGAGCAGCGCCTGCGCGTGCGTTTTCTCTGGGCGATCGAACCGCCAGTGGCGATGATGCTGAAGGTGCTGGTGTTTTCCGCAGCACTCTGCGCGCCCCTGATGGAGGTGATCCCGGCGAGCGGCACAAGCGTTGGCGCCGCCATCACGCTTTTCGCTGCAGGTCTGCTGGCACGCGATGGCGTTTTCGTCCTTCTTGGCGCCTGCCTCGCGGCAATCCTGCCAGTCACATTGTGGATCGTGATCGGATAACGCAAGGCTGTTCGGGGCCAGTGTTTCTACCTCAAGTGGTGACCGATCAAAGTGAGACAGCAAAACGACAGTGCGCGGGGCCAAGGGTGTAGCCCGCAGCGCATCGCCGGGCGCCCACCCGGCACAGCGATCTTGATGTCAGTTGTGCGTATCTGAACCCATGCGAGGGACTTGCCAGCAAAGAGTGATCAGGCTTCATCGCCGCTGCGCTCCCGCGCTGTCGCAATCCGATCTGGCAGCACCCTCAAGCCCCGCCATTTGGCCCTGTCTTGTGGTTTTGGGGTATCCATCGAGAATCCCTGCAACTTGCGGCCAATCTGCCGCTTTTGGCTTCTGTGGCAGCTGGCCAAACACGGGCGCTTTGATGATTGAGTTGTGGAGGCAGCGTTTAGGCCGGAACCTTAGAAAGGCCGGGAACGGCTGAGGCCTATCACGAGACGAGGATAGCTGAAACCATGGCGACGCCCGTTGGTTTCAACTGCTCCTTCTTCGTCGCCCCGCGTGGTAAGTCGCCCGGCAAGACCTTTGCCAAGCGCGTCAAGATTTGGCGGATGCCTCCGGACGATATTTGTTGCGCGGTATGAAGCCGGAATCGATGGCTTCCCGTGGGTTGCGCACCCAGACAGTGCGGTTGGGATGGAGCCCTGCACCGCGGATCGCTGGGACCGCCATGTGACGCGCGCGCTGAAGCAGGCGTGTGTCTGCGACGGGCAGGCTTGGATGGAAGCCATCATTGTCAGCAACAGCCTTGTCCCAAGCCGCCTTGCGGGCATCGAACACACCAGGGTCGTTCAAAGGGGTGCAATTGATTTCATTGGTGTTGAGATCCACGAGGATCTCGTCCCCATTCTCAACCAACGCAATTGGCCCGCCAAGTGCCGCTTCAGGCCCGACATGGCCGATCACCAGCCCGATCGATCCACCCGAAAAGCGCGCATCTGTCATGAGGGCAATGACGATTCCACGCTCGCGGCAGAGTGTGGTGATGCGTGCGGTCGGATCCAGCATTTCCGGCATTCCCGGCGCGCCGCTTGGCCCTTCATAGCGCACGATGATCATGTCCTTGTCCTCGAAGGCCTCGGGCGTCTGGTCCAGCATATCCAGCAGCGCCTGCTGTCCGTCGAAGACGCGCGCCGTGCCTCTGAACAGGTTGTTTTCAAGCCCGCCTTCGACCCCGGCCAATTTCAGAATGGCCGAGAACTCTGGGGAGAGGTTGCCGCCAAGCATGCGCAGACCGCCGGTTGGCTTGTATGGGGCCTCAACAGGATAAATCACCTCACCATCGGCCCGCTTGGCACCCAGACGGGCAACCTGCTCTGCCAATGTCTCGCCTGTGCAGGTCGGCACATCGCCGTTCAGCAGACCAGCCTCCAGCAACTCGCGTACAATGACCTGCACGCCGCCCACCTCGTCGATATCAACCATGGAATACTTGCCATAGGGTCGTGCGTTGGTGAGCACCGGGACGACATGTTGCGAGAGGTGGTTGAACTCTTCAGGTGTGATGATGTCTTTCCAGAAATCGGCAAAACCAGCAGCACGGGCGATCTCTGGGGCGTGCAGAAGCGCGTTTGTCGAACCGCCGATTGCCATGGCGACGATGGTCGCGTTGCGCAGGGAATCGCGTCCGACAATATCGCGGGGCTTGAGATCCGTCTCGATCATCCGGGCCAGCAATGTCACCAGCTCCTCCGGGAATTCGGTCAACCGACGCGGATCGTCCGACGGGGGTGCGACCATATGCAAGGGCTGCATGCCCAGCACGCCGATGAACGTCTGCATGGTGTTATAGGTGAACATCCCGCCGCAGCTGCCAAAGCCCGGGCAGGCATGGCAGGCGATGTGGTGGCGATATTCCGGGTCTGGATGCCCGGCAACCTGAAAGGCGCTCACGATATCCAGCTTCTCGCCGGTCTTGGGGTCAGTGCCGGGGTGGATCGGGCCATCTGACATGATGATGGAGGGCAGGTTATGCTCCAGCATCGCCGCAAGCGTGCCGACGGGGGGCTTGTCACAGGCCACCACGGCGATCGTGCCGGCAAGGCCGGTTGCGCTGAGATGTTCGCACAAGGCATCTTGCGTCACCTCCCGCCCGATCAGAGCGTAGCGCATTTCTGGAGTGCCATTGCGCATGCCGTCTGAGGTTGCGATTGTGAATTCTGGCTGGACAAGCCGAAACCTGAACCGCCCGGCCCCGGTGCCGATACGCGATTTCAGGGCCTGATGGATGGCTTCGACCTTGGCCGCAACGCCCAGATAGCACTGGCTGTCTCCTTTGGTGCCGACCACGCCCACCGAAGGCTCGTGGACAAGCGCTGGATCAGTGTCGAGCGCACGGGCTAGGCCGATGGTTTGCGTGGAACGCCCAGGATGGCGGTCGATCAGAACTGGATTTGGATTGGCCAAGGTCAACACTTTCAGATTTCGTTTCAGGGACAGCTCGTCAGCGCGTGTAGCTTACATAAACCGAAAATTCAGGCAAGAAATGTAAATTGCCAGAGTTTTGCTGAGAATTTGCGAAGCACAGGCAGCACGATAAGCCGCAGTTTCAACAAATTCCGCGATGGTAACTCCACATGTGCAGCTGGGCAAGACCCGCCTTGAGACGCTCTGCCTGCTTGTGCTTGGGATGATCAGCGCCCGCACCGTCAACCTGACCCATATCGCGGCGGAACGACCTGCTCGTGCCAAGGTTGCGTCAACCTACCGCCGCCTGCAGCGCTTCTGGGGCATGGGGTCCAGGGGGTGATCCACCTTCTGCCCAGGTCTGGAGTATGGCGGTTAACCGACCAACACGCTTGCGGACATCCATGCTTCTAACGTCGCAGCGATCGCCTCCGGCGTCGTTCGAACGGCGATGTTCGAATGCGATCTTACTGGCTGAGCCCGGCCCAAAGCGTTGATCGTGCCCGATCCGTATCAATCCGCATCGCCACGCGGATGGGCGAGCGGGTGGCATCGGGAACCAGGCGACCCGGATGTTCATAGGTGTCCACCCTCATGCGCATTTCTCTGATGCCGAACAGATCAGGATTAAGTGCCAGCAGCATAACGCAAGGATCATGGAGGGGCCGCGATTTATGCGCCGAGCCGACGAAATACGCGTCGATAAAGGCGGCTGCGGTCGTTGCGGCAGGGCGGCCGGAGTGCCGCAACGCATTCAGATCAGCACGGGTCACACGGATCTTCCTGGTCACATCCAGCGGGATAATCGTCACCGGCACGCTCGCACCCAGCACGATATCCGCCGCCAGTGGATCGGAAGCGAAGTTGAACTCGGCGAAGGGACCGGCATTGCCCAATTCATGAACCGTGCCCCCCATAGCGATGATCCCACCGAGCCGAGCAAAGGCCGCCGGGTGCTCGCGCGCCAAGAGCGCGAGATTGGACAGTGGGGCAAGGGCGAGAATAGTGAGGGTGCCAATGGGTGCGTCTTGCAACATCCTGGCCATGAACCCGACTGCATCGGGCAACGGTGCTGACCGGGGGGCCGGCAGCACGACACCGCCCAGCCCATCAGCGCCGTGGATTGCAGCCTCGTTCCGGCCCGGCCCGGAGAGAGGCCGCTCAGCGCCCATGAAAACCGGCAACTCAGCCCCCATCGCGGCGAGCAGCCGACCGGCATTCTCCGTGGTGCGTTCAAGCCCGATATTGCCAGCGACACTGGTGATCGCCTGTACATCCAATTTGGATTCCGCGAGGGCATAAAGGATCGCCACTGCGTCATCGAGGCCCGGATCGGTGTCGATGATCACCCTCATGCGCGCGTCGCATCGATTGCCGCCATCTCCGCCCGGAACTGCCCAGCGACCTGCAGAGCATCGGCCATGACCTTGGGCTCCTCCAGCGTGGTCACCACACGATCGCGCATCAGCCAGCGACCGGCCACCATCACGTCACGCACGTCACTTGGCATCGCAGCAAAGACCAGCATCGAGAACACGTCATAAATGGGGTGCAGGCGCGGTGCATCCAGACTGATGCGGATCAGATCGGCCTGTTTCCCGGGTTCCAGCGAGCCGGTTGCGCTCTCCAGCCCGAGCACCTTTGCTCCTTCCAACGTCGCCATGCGGAGCACGTCAGACGCCGGCAAAGGTTTGCGGGACTGCCCGAGGATCTTGGCAAACATCGACACAGGTGCAAACTGCGAGAAGAGATCGAGTGTGTTACCGCTCATCGGGCCGTCGGTGGCGATGCCGACGGCAACCCCTGCCGCGCGCAGATCCTCCACCCGCGCCATGCCCCGACCAGCCTTACCGTTCGAGCGCGCGTTGTGTGCTACCCCGGCTCCGGTTCGGGCAAAGAGCGCAATATCGGCATCATCCATCAGCAGGCAATGCGCGGCGACAGTGCCGGGCCGCAGGATGCCGGACCTTTCCGCCAATGACGTCGTGCTCACCCCATGCTCGCACTGCGCCCACTGGGCTTCCGGGCCCGTCTCGGCCAGATGGATCTGCACACGCGTGCCCGTGTGGTCATCATGCCAGCGCGCGGCGCGTTCCAGTACGGCAGGCCCGGTCGAATAGGGCGCGTGCGGCGCGATGGAGGCGGTGAGGCGCGGATGGTCCGCCAGTACATTCGCCAGTTGGTCACACAGCGCGAAGCCTTCATCGAAACTCGCATGGTCGGGGGCCGCGAAATCGGCCAAGGTCTGGCCCAGCACCCCACGCAGCCCGGCCGCATCCATCACCTCTGCGACCACTGTCTCAAAGTAATACATATCGGCAATCGTGGTGACACCGCCTTGAATGGATTCCAGCGCCGAGAGCGCGGTCCCGGCGCGCACCATCTCCGGCGTGACGAATTTACGCTCCAACGGCAGAATATAGCGGAACAGTCGATCATCCACATCCTCGCCCAATCCCCGGAACAGCGACATCGCCAGATGACAATGCGGGTTCACCATGCCAGGCATGATAATGTCGCCGCCCATGTCGATCACCGATTCCGCCTCTGGCGGCAGACCGCTGCCGAGAGCGGCAATCCGGTCGCCTTCGACATGGACCCAACCGTGTCGGTGCTGGGTCAGCCCGGCATCCATGCTCAAGACCCAGGCATTGATCAGAACAAGGCTCATTCCGGCGCCAGAATCGCGCATTGCTCTGGGTTGGGCGTCAGCGTGACCACAGCGCCCTGATCCAGAGGCTGCGACAGCGGGCCGTTGGCCACCAGCGCCAGAGCGCCCGCTTTTGCCTGATACTGATACGCCCGCCCCAGATAGGTGCGCAGCCCCAAAGTCGCGGTCAGGCCGGGCGCGGCAGGATCGGTGGTGACCTGCAACCCGTCCGCGCGCGTGGCGAGAAGGAAACGGTCGGGGATCGCGCCCAACTGGTCCTGCGAGAGTGTCATCAGCGCGCCATCCCCGGTCTGCGCCGTGACCAGCGCGCCGTCCCGCGCTGTGACGCTTAAGGCCAGCAGGTTCTCGAACCCAACAAAATTCGCAACAAAGGCATTGGCCGGCTTCTGGTACAGCACCTCAGGCGTGTCCAGCTGCATGATGCGGCCCTGATGCATGATCGCCACCCGGTCCGAGATCGAGAACGCTTCTTCCTGATCATGCGTCACATAAAGCGCCGTTGTGCCATTGGCGCGCTGCAATTGGCGGATCTCCACCCGCATGTCGACCCGCAGTTTGGCGTCGAGGTTCGACAAGGGTTCGTCAAACATCAGGAGTGGCGGCTCGATCACCAGCGCGCGCGCGAGTGCTACTCGCTGCTTCTGCCCGCCCGACAGCTCGCCCGGCAGGCGGTCTGCCAGATGCGCAAGCCCCACACGATCCAGCATCGCCGAGGCGCGCTTCAGACGCTCGGTCCCTCCGAACTTGCGCTGCTTCAGGCCAAAAGCCACATTCTCGCGCACTGTCAGATGCGGGAAGAGCGCGTAGTTCTGAAACACCAGCCCGATATCGCGCTGGTGCGCCGCGAGCCGGGTCAGGTTCTTCGGCCCCAGTGTGATGGTGCCGGAGGTGGGCTGCAGAAACCCGGCCACCAGCCGCAGGGTCGTGGTCTTGCCGCAGCCTGATGCCCCCAGAAGCGAGACAAGCTCGCCCTCTGCGACTGACAGGGACAAATTCTCCAGGACCTTGGTGGTGCCGTAATGGGCAGTGATGTTCTCGATGATCAGGGGTTGGGTCATGACAGCCTTATTTCGCGACAATGGCAAGGCCGAGCGTCCGCTCTACGATGACCATGACGAGGATGGTGAGCAGCATCAGGACAACCGAGACAGAGGCGATGGTCGGGTCGAAGAACTGCTCCATATGCGCCAGAAGCTGGATCGGCAGCGTCGAGATGCCGGGCCCGGTGAGAAAGAGCGAAATCGAGACATCGTTGATCGAGGTTATGAACGACAGGATGAACGCCGCGATCATACCTGAGCGGATGTTCGGCAAAACAATGGTGAAGAAGGTTTTTGCGGGCGGCGAGCCGAGGCTGATCGCAGCTTCCTCTATGGAAAAATCGAACGAGGCGAGCGATGCGGACACCACGCGGATCACGTAAGGAAGCACCAGCAGCGTGTGCCCGATCAGGAGCGCATACCAGACCGGCACCCCGGCCTCGACCGTGACGGAGCGGAGCAGCGAGAAGCCGATGACAATCTCGGGCACCAGAATTGGCAGGACAAAGAGCGTGGAGAGCGACGCAGGCAATGTGACACGGTGGCGGTTGAGCGCATAGGCGGCGGGGATGCCGATGATCAGCGCGATGAAAGTGCCCAGAAACGCCATCTGAAGTGAGGTGACGATGGTGCGCCGGAAGGCCGAGATGTTCCAGATATTCTCGAACCAGCGCAGGGTCAGGCCTTGCGGCGGGAAGGTCAGATAGGTTGTATCCGAGAGCGCGGCGCCGAAGATGATGACAAGCGGCCCCAGCAGAAAAATGTAGATCAGCACCGTGAAGAAGATCAGGACAGGATGGATGCGTGTGCTCATGCGCGGGGCCTCAGGTCGTCATCGGGTTCATGCGCCGGGCCAGACGGGTCATCAGTAACACCGTTGCCACGATCACGACGAGCATGATTGCCGCCACCACTGCGGCCCCCGGCCAGTCGAAGGCGACCATCGCCTGTTGGTGCAGCAACGTGCCCATCATCATCTGCCGTGTGCCCCCCAAGAGATGCGGCGTCGCATAGGACGTGAAGCTGGCGGTGAAGACCAGGACGGCCCCCACGATCAGCCCCGGCACTGCCAGCGGCAGGGTCACCTGCAGGAAGCTGGCCACCGGCCCTGCGCCCAATGAGGAGGACGCCTGCAAGAGATCCTCCGGGATATTCTCCAGCACGCCGACCAGCACCAGCACCATCAGCGGCACGAAGATATAGACCATGGCCACAATCACTGCGCCCTGAGTGTAGAGCATCGCTACTGGCGCGTCGGTCACCCCGGACCACTGCAGGACGTTGTTCACCATCCCTTGCCGTCCCAGCAGCACCAGCCAGGCGAAAGAGCGCACCACCACCCCGGTCAGCAACGGGAAAACCGCCAGCACGATCAGGATTGACTTTACTCGGGGCGGACAACGGGAGACGACATAAGCCGTCACCAGCCCGCCCGCCAGCGAGATCACCGTGACCCAACCTGCCACTTCGAACGTGCGCCACAACACACGACGCCGGAAGCCGGAGGTGAAGAAATCTGCATAAGGCTGGGCGACACCCCAAGTGCCAGCACCGGGCGCGCCGAAGGTCATGCCGATGGTCGCCGCGACCGGGAGCACCAGCAGAAGCGCGATCATCAGCGTGGCCGGTGTGGCCAGCATCCAGCCTGCAAGTCGTTTCATAAACCGGTTCCGATGCGCGGCGATTCACCGGCCGCCTTGAAGGAAAGCCGACCCCGGTCCATCCGGGGCCGGTCGAGAGGGCGAAGCGACTGTCTCACATTCCAAAAGTTTCGTTCCAGAGGTCGAGCCACTGCACCCGCGCCGGGTTCAACAGGCTGTAGTCGATGCGTTGCAGGCGCGCGATATTGTCCTCGCCATACGTCCACATCGCCGCCTGGTCTTCATTCAGCGTGACATTGGTGTTGACAGGCGCATCCACGCCTTCTTCCGCAAGCTGCTGCTGGATCTCGGCTGACAGAACGAAGTTAATGAACTGATGCGCAAGCTCCACATTCTCCGATCCGACTGGAATGTTCAGCGTGTTCAGAACGGCAATCTCACCATCTTCCAGCGCAGCCCACTCGATGGTCGGCACCGCCGCGCGCAGCGGAGCCAGCGTGAAATCCTGTGTCATCGACATGGCAATCTCGCCGGTCGAGAACAGGTTGATCATCTCTGAACCTGTGTTGTAGTTCGTGACGACATTGGGCACCAGTTCAGCCACGGCGGCGAAGGTGGCATCGGGGTCTTCATAGGCGCTGACACCGGCATGATCCCCTGCCTTCAGCACCACCATCGGCCCTGCTGTCGTCGTGATGTTCGGCAACGAGATCATGCCCGCCAGATCCTCGCGCCACAGATCGCTCCACGAGGTGATCGGCGGGTTTACTTGCGATGCGTCATAGACGAGCCCGATGCGACCGATAGTGTAGGCTGGGCCAAATTCACCCTGCGGTGCCTGTGCCATCTCGTAGAGTTCGTCGATATTCGGGATCTGTGCGCGGTCAATTGGCTGGAACAATCCTTGTTCGATTCCGGTCTGGCTGAAGCTGTCGGTCAGGTAAATCACGTCTACCCCAGCGCCCGATCGCATTTGCAGGCGGTTCAGGCGGTCGCCGTTATTGCCGGTTTCAAACACCACTTCGCACCCGCAGATCTCTTGAAACGGGTCAACGATGATCGCCTGCAGCTTGTCGCCATTAAAGCCCCACCACGAGATGGTGAAGGTCTGCGCCGCTGCCGGAGCGGCGGCAAGCAGCGCTGCGAGGGAGAGTGAGGAAAGGGCGAGGGTCTTGAACTTTGGCATGAGGGGCATCCACTGGGTTGGAGAGACCGGCCCGAAGGTCCGGTGGGCCGGAGAGGGTTCACTCGGGAAACGCTACTTTTCTGCGCAGCTTATTGCAAGGGACTGCAGGCAGCTCACCAGACGACCGGATGCGTCTCTCCGGTCGCGACATTGACAAAACCCTGCGGTGCCAGCGGCGACGGGGCGACCAAGACCCAGCGCCATGGGGCGCAGGTCAGGGTGGCGAAAGCAAGACGTTCCGGGAAACCGGGCAGCCAGCGCGGGCTGAACGTGGGCTCGTACATCCAGTCGATTTTGGCGCCCTGCGCGTAGAGATGCTGCATTTCTGCGTCCAGTTCCGCGGGCGGGCGGCAGGTCATAAGACCAGCGATCTCATAGCGGACGGTCGCGACGAGCTTTCCCTTACGCACCAAGGCCCAGCCGCCCTGAAATTCCGCCAATGCATTTACCGCGGTCGCCATTGCCTCATCCGAAGACCCTGTTGCCCAGATATTGTGCTTGTCATGTCCCATGGAACAGGCCAGCGCCGAATCGGGTGTGCGCGGGCCGGTGCCCAGCCAGAACATGGCCGAGGTTTTTCCTTCACCCGAGAACCGGTCGATAATGGCGAATTTGGTCACGTTACGGTTGGGGTCGCGCTGAACATGCCCGTCGCGCACTGGCAGTTCCATGGTGATGAATTCATCTGCCCAGTGGAACGGCCGCAAAAGTGCTGCCGTCATTGTCTCGCGTCCCGCCTGCGCCGGGATGGCAAAATCGGCGGCGGTGATCGGCCGGTCGATCTTCACGGTCTTTGTGGCCCAGTCGGCCCAGTCGATCTGCGGGACAGGCTTGAGGTAGCGCGGCCCCTGC
>SKWJ01000089.1 GCA_007128995.1 Paracoccaceae bacterium | reverse complement strand
GCAAACCGGATCAGGCTGCTGTCTGGGCCTTGGACAGTTCGCGCTTGATCTTGAGCGCATTCGCCGACAGTTCGTCATCCTTGGCGCGGGCCAGATAGGCGTCAAGGCCGCCACGGTGGTCGACCGAGCGCAGCGCTGCGGAGGAGACGCGCAGTTTGAAGCTGCGGCCCAGCGATTCGGATTGCAGCGAGACATCCTGCAGATTGGGCAGGAAGCGGCGCCGTGTCTTGTTGTTGGCGTGGCTTACATTATTGCCCGTCATCGGGCCTTTTCCGGTCAGTTCGCAGCGGCGCGACATGGGTCTATCCTCATCTGTCTGGGGGCTGCCGACATAGTGCGATCCCGGCGGCCACAAAGCAAAAGGGCACTGCAGCGCAGCGCCTCGAAATTCATCTCGCGCTTCTAGGGGCTGTCTTGGGCAAGGTCAAGCGATTCCGTGCGCCTATGTTGCGACATTTCAGGCCAGATCTGGTCAAGCAATGCGGCTGCGGCCTTGCTGGGGGTGGTCTGGCCTGTGGTGACTTCGGCGCAAAGCGCGGCAGTCCGGGCTTTTGCATCAGGCTGGTCGAGCCGCGACAGCAGGCTTTGGCGCACTTCTTCGAAAAACCAGTGCCGGGCCTGGGCGGCGCGACGGTCTTGCCAGTGCCCGTTCTCGCGGCGCCATGTGATCAGGTTCATGATCTCTGTCCAGACCCTGTCGAGGCCTGATTGTTCCAGCGCCGAGACGGTCATCGCTTTCGGAAAGCCTTCGGGATCTTGCGGGCGGCGGCGCAGCAAGCGCAGCGCGCCGGCATAATCGGCGCAGGTGCGGGTGGCCGTCGCCTTCAGATCTCCATCGGCCTTGTTGACCACGATCAGATCGGCCACTTCCATGATCCCGCGTTTGACGCCCTGCAATTCATCGCCCCCTGCCGGGGCCAGCAGCAGCAGGAATGTATCCGAGAGTTCGGCCACGACGGTTTCGGATTGCCCGACGCCGACTGTCTCGATCAGGACCACATCGAAATCGGCGGCTTCACACAGGGCCACGGCCTCGCGCGTGCGGCGGGCAACACCGCCCAGATGGGTCTGGCTGGGGCTGGGGCGGATGAAGGCGCGGGGGTGGCGCGAGAGCTGTTCCATGCGGGTCTTGTCCCCAAGGATTGATCCGCCCGTGCGCGCGCTGGACGGGTCAACGGCAAGGACGGCGACCCGCAGCCCGTCTTCGGCCAGCATCAGCCCGAAGCTTTCGATGAAGGTGGATTTGCCGACACCGGGCGTGCCTGACAGGCCGATGCGGATGGCTTCGCGGCCCGCGCCTGACAAGTGTTCCAGCAGATCCGCGGCTGTGGCGCGGTGGTCGGGGCGGGTGCTTTCCACCATGGTGATCGCACGCGCGAGGGCGCGGCGATTGCCTGCCAGCACGTCCTGTGCAAGGGCCGAAATCTCCATGCGGGTCCTTTCCTGCTGTCTGTGCCTGTTTGGCCTGCCAAGGGGGGCGATGTCCAGCCTTGACGGCATCAGACCGGCAGCGCTGCGGCCTGTTTGAGCTGTTCCATCACGATCTGGCTTTGCACGCGGGCGACAGCGGGATGCGGCAGAAGCCGGTCATGGATCAGCCGGTTGAGCGCCGCCAGATCGGCGCACCAGACGCGCAGCAGGTAATCGGCCTCGCCGGTCAGGGTCCAGGCATTCACGACATCGGGCAGCGTATCCAGCAGACGCTTGAACCCTGCCGCGCCATCAGGGCTGTGCGTGGCCATCTGGACCTGAACAAAGGCCTGCACGCTCAGGCCGATCTGGCCGGGGTCCAGCCGGGCGCGGTAAGAGGTGATGATGCCTTGCGCTTCCAGCCGCTGACGGCGGCGGGCGGCCTGGCTGGGCGAGAGGTTCACCCGCGCGCCAAGCGCGTCGGATGTCAGCATCGCGTTCATTTGCAAGGCTGCAAGAATCTCGCGGTCTTTGGGATCAATCATGCGGGAAACTCGCGTATCTGTCGGTTTTGATGCGTCCGATATAGCAAAGCTTGCCCCGTTCTGTCCATCTTTGCGCAGATATCGCATCGGGTTCGGGATATTCTGCATGCTAGAGTCAGATATAGGAGGAGAGAGAATGGGACCTTTCCCGCATGCCGCCCCACGCGCCACTATTTCGGCGCAGAACCCTGCCGGAACCGACGGGTTCGAATTTGTCGAATTCGCGCATCCCGAGCCCGAAGTCTTGCGCGACCAGTTTCGCGCCATGGGCTATACCCGGACCGCCCGCCACCGTCGGCGCGATCTGGAATTGTGGCAGCAGGGCGACATTACCTATATCCTGAACAATGATCCCGACAGCCATGCCGCGCAGTTTGTGGCCGAGCATGGCCCCTGCGCCCCCTCGATGGGCTGGCGTGTGGTGGATGCGCAGCATGCCTATGACCATGCCGTTGCCAAAGGGGCAGAACCCTTTGACGGGCCGGGCAAGGTGCTGGACGTTCCGGCCATCCGCGGCATTGGCGGGTCACTGATCTATTTCATCGAAGAGTATGGCGAGGCGCATCCCTACACGGCGTTTGACTGGCTGCATGCGCCCAAACCCGCTGGCGTTGGCTTCTATTATCTGGACCACCTGACGCATAATGTCTTCAAGGGCAATATGGACACATGGTTCGATTTCTATGGGCGGCTGTTCAATTTCCGCGAGATCCGTTTCTTCGACATTGAAGGCAAGTTTTCGGGGTTGCTAAGCCGCGCGCTGACATCGCCGTGCCAGCGTATCCGCATACCGATCAATGAAGATCGGGGCGAAACCGGGCAGATTGTCGAATATCTGAAACGCTACAAGGGTGAGGGGATTCAGCATATCGCGGTTGGCACAGAGGATATTTATGCCGCCACCGATGCGATTGCGGCAGCGGGGATCAAGTTCATGCCCAAACCCCCGCAAAGCTATTACGACCTGAGCCATGACCGGGTTACTGGCCATGAAGAGCCGATCGAGAAGATGGCGAAGCATGGCATCCTGATTGATGGTGAAGGGGTTGTCGACGGGGGCGAAACCAAGATCCTGTTGCAGATCTTTTCCAAGACGATGGTCGGGCCGATCTTTTTCGAGTTCATCCAGCGCAAGGGGGATGACGGATTTG
>SKWJ01000368.1 GCA_007128995.1 Paracoccaceae bacterium | reverse complement strand
GAGCCGGTGGCGCTCGTCTGGCTGGATTGCCAATGTGCGCACGGTGCCCATCATCACCTTGTCGCGGGCCTCGTCCAGATCCGCGTGGGTGATGTCTGTTGCGCGACGGCGCGCAGCCGTGATTGCGGCCTCGTTCAACAGGTTCTTCAGATCGGCCCCGGAAAAGCCGGGTGTGCCCGCCGCGACCTGATCGAGATCGACATCCCGGTGCAGGGGCAGCCCCTTGATATGCACATTCAAGATCGCGCGCCGCGCGTCCTTGTCGGGCAGCGACAGGGTGACATGCCTGTCAAACCGCCCCGGGCGCAACAGCGCCGGATCAAGCACATCAGGGCGGTTGGTGGCTGCCAGAACCACCACGGCTGCGCGCGCGCTGAACCCGTCAAGTTCGGCGAGGATCTGGTTGAGCGTCTGCTCGCGTTCGTCATGGCCGCCCCCCAGACCTGTGCCGCGCGTGCGTCCGATACTGTCCAGTTCGTCGATAAAGATGATAGCAGGCGCGTGCTGCCGCGCGGCTTCAAACATCTTGCGCACGCGCCCCGCGCCCACTCCCACAAACATTTCCACGAATTCCGATCCTGAGGTCGAAAAGAAAGGCACATCCGCCTCGCCTGCCAATGCGCGCGCCAGAAGCGTCTTGCCAGTGCCGGGCGGACCCATCAGCAGCACACCATGCGGCACAGTCGCGCCGACGCGCTGAAACCGGTCGGGATCGCGCAGAAACTCTACCAGTTCCGAGACTTCGCGCTTGGCTTCGTCCTGACCTGCAACATCGGCGAACGTGACCTTGCTGGTCAGCTTGGCGGGCTTTGAGGATCGCCCGCTGAGGAAATCCCCCATTCCGCCACCCAATCCACCGCCCATGCGACCGCCCAAGCCCCCCGTCATCCGACGGCTGAGCCAGAAATAGAAGGCGATGACAAGGATCCAGGGCAAGAACCAGATCAGGGTCGAAGGGGCGCGGGGGGCTTCGGCCGTCACGGTGACACCCATATCTTCCAGCAAGGGCAACAGTGCCGGATCAGGCTGCGCTGGTGTAATGGCCCGCACACGAAGGGCACCGTCGGCCCTTTGATCATGCAGCAGGGCGGCAATGGCAGTTTCCTGCAGCGTCACCTCGCGCACGTCACCATTGCGGATCAGGGTTTTCATTTCACTGTAAGATACAGTCGCAGTGGCACCGGGCGTGCTCGGTTGCTGCGTCAGCAAGACTGTCAATGCGACCAACCCGAAAACAAATAGCCAGAGCATCCGCGCCAGTCCCGGTTCGTCAGGTTGTCCAGGTGGCGGCTTCATCCTAGGGGTGTTCATGACGCCTCCTCGGTGCACCTGCCTGCCCGTTTCGCACAGACAAGCGTGAAATACCTTGCAAATCAGAATAGCAACTAAGCAGGGACCCGTCCTTGCGATGCATCAAGTTGTTGCATTTATCATTCGCTCGATCCCCGCCTCCAACCGTTTCGGATTCCGGAGCTTGCGCGAATTCGGCTTCAGCGTCAGCCAGAGCGTCACTGATAGGTCTATCCTCATATTCCCTATATGCGGTCCAGCAAGCTGCTGTTTCCTCATCATCTGGCGGACACGGGTCAGTGAATTCATCGCCGGCGACAGCGAAGGATGCGCGCCAATCTACATTACCTTGACCATTGGGGCCTCGGTCTGGGCGCGCAGTTGTTGGAACGGCACGGGCGGATGCCGACTGCCTTCAGCTTTGGGTTTTTCAAAGGAATACAAGTGCGCGGGGATTCCATTTCCTTCGCGGGTTCGCTGAACACGCGATGACTGACGGACATGAAAACGAAGAGAAGGAGGCTGACATCCGCATGGACTGGGTTCGCAGCGACTGAGAAGATAGTTGTTTCTACCTGCGTCCGGGTCAGTTGCGGGGGGTCCAGTATGCTTGGGTCCCCGACGTCTCATTGTAGGCAACCAGCCGCTCTTCATGCAAGAACCAGCGAAAACAGGCTTCTGAACTGGTAGGCCCCGGTGACTGGGCCTGACCGTTACGCGAAACGACCCAATTCTGCTGGCACAGTCGGTTGCCACGCATACGGTATTGGCCGTCGAATACGTTGGTTGCGGTTCCGTCCTGACGTGCAGGTGTGAAGCGGTTGCTTCCATGCCAGCGGCCGTCGGCTGTTATGGTGATCACGGCATCGACCTGTTCACCGGTAGCGCGCCTGAAAACTATGTCATAAGTGCGCCCGATCACCGAGCTTCTTATCTCGGCAGCAGTGAGCTCTCGTGCCGGGTTCTGCGCGTGTAGTGAACTGCCCACCATGCTCAGCGCAGAACATATTATCCCTGTCAGCACGATCCGATTAAATCGCCGTGCCTGGTTTCCTGTGGTCATCGCTTTCTCCTGTCAGTGATCCGCCATTGCCACTTCTGACCAAGATCAATGCGTCGGACGACAACAACGTCTTGGTTGGGGGAGATGAAATAGCGCGCTGTGCAGGTGCCACTGGCTGATGCATGCGGAATGCCACTTACCGGATCTGACACAAGCCAACTTTCCAAGGGCTGGAAGCGCAGACGCCACGGTCCGTCACCTTTAAGGTTCATTGCCGTGCTATCCGCCCATAACGTAATCGTGCCACCTGCACGAAAGGCATCAGAGTTTCCGCCCAGACAGAAATCAAAAGGGGCTGACCCAGACCAGACTTCCTGATGCTATGCTCCACCACACTGGAGGTCAGCCCCGAGGGCCTGCTCAGTGCTGCCAAAAATAGCGTAAAGAAAATAGCCCAAAAAAGTATGCCTGTTTCCGACGCGCGCCGCAGAAAGTAAGCTGAAACCATTCAGTCCTCCATATTCTTGGAAAACAATTCCTCAAATCGGATCTTACTAGCCGACATTCCCCAAGTTGCATGCCATCCGACAGCAAGATTACTGGATTGGGCCAGTTGATCAAGCGGTTTCCCCCGCGTGTTGCAGGCCCCGCCAGCGGCGCGGAGAATGGCGCAGGGCACCCCCGGCGCAGGCCGCCGCCTCTCGCGACACGGGCGGCGGCCACCCCGGCGCCGCACATTCGCCCGGCTATGCGCTGGCGCAGGAGGTCCGACGTGGGCCATCGTTCTACGGGGAGCGCCCGCCCAGCAGAGCGCCCG
>SKWJ01000280.1 GCA_007128995.1 Paracoccaceae bacterium | reverse complement strand
TATTGCGTAAGCGAAAGTCTCCGCTGTAGCCTGTCGCAAATCTGTGCTGCCGCAATGGGAGGGTGTATGGCGCGACCCGAACAGACTGAACATACTGCTGATGTGCTGCATGATCTTCTGATCATCGGGGGGGGGATCAATGGGTGCGGCATCGCGCGCGATTCTGCTGGTCGGGGCCTGTCTGTTGTGTTGTGCGAGCGGGGGGATCTGGCGGGGGCGACATCCTCGGCCTCGACCAAGCTGTTTCACGGTGGGTTGCGCTATCTGGAATATTTCGAGTTCCGGCTGGTGCGCGAGGCGCTGATCGAACGCGAGACTTTGCTGCGCGCGATGCCGCATATTTCCTGGCCGATGCGATTTGTGCTTCCTTATCATAAGGACATGCGCTTCGAGAGCGATACGCCAACGTCGAAGCTGCTATCGCTGTTCTTGCCCTGGATGCGGGGGCGGCGGCCCGCCTGGCTGATCCGGCTGGGGCTGTTTCTCTATGACAATCTGGGGGGGCGCAAGATCCTGCCGGGAACATCCACTCTGGCGCTGCCTGGCACTCCCGAGGGCGCACCATTGCACGACCGCTTCGCGAAAGCTTACGAGTACTCGGATTGCTGGGTCGAGGATTCGCGCCTTGTCGTGCTGAACGCCCGCGACGCCGAAGCGCGCGGGGCGCAGATCAACACACGGACCGAGGTTCTATCGGCCAGCGCGGAGGGTGGTCTCTGGCGGGTCATGGTCAAAACCGAAGGCGAGACGAAAACGATCCGCGCGAAAATGCTCGTCAATGCCGCCGGGCCGTGGGTGGGCGATGTGATCCATGGCAAGCTTCGGCTGAACAGCCGAGAGAATGTCCGGCTGGTGCGGGGCAGTCACATTGTGACGCGCAAGCTTTATGACCACGACAAATGCTATTTCTTTCAGGGCACGGACGGGCGGATCATCTTCGCCATTCCCTATGAACAGGACTTCACCCTGATCGGCACCACAGATGCCGAACATGCTGATCCCTCGCGCGCCCCGGTCTGCACTGAGGAGGAACGCGACTACCTGTGCACTTTCGCAAGCCAGTATTTCGCGAAGGAGGTGACGGCTGATGATGTCGTCTGGACCTATTCCGGCGTGCGCCCGCTTTATGATGACGGGGCAAGTTCGGCTACGGCGGCAACACGGGATTATACACTGAAGATCGACAGTTCGGCGGGCGCGCCAGTGCTGAACATCTTCGGAGGGAAGATTACCACCTACCGACGGCTGTCCGAATCCGCGCTCGACAAGATCGCTACAGTGCTGCCGCTCTCGGCAGGGAAATGGACTGCCGGTGTCGCGCTTCCGGGGGGCGATTTTGTCCATGACGGGGTTGCAGGGCTGGTCGCGGATTTGCAGCGCGCCTATCCGTTTGTGCACGATTTCTGGGCGCGTCGTCTGGTGCGCGCCTATGGCACTGAAGCCCGCGCCATTCTGGGGCAGGCCGAAACTGCTGCCGATCTGGGCGAGGATTTCGGCGCCACGCTGACCGAGGCCGAAGTCAGGTGGCTGATGACGCAGGAATATGCCCGCACGGCTGAGGATGTGCTCTGGCGGCGTTCGAAACTGGGCTTGCGACTGGACAAGCGACAGGCGGACGCATTGCAGGACTGGATGGTCAATCACGAAAAACAGGTCCTGCGCGCTGCCGAATAAGAAGAGGTGAGGGAGGAGAAGAGATGTCGCTGGTATTGAAGGGGGGCTCACAGTTTGTCGAGGGTCAGCCCCATATCTACCCGACCGACCTGACGCTGGAGCACGGCGCGGTGGATGTGCTGTTGGGGCCGACCCTGTCGGGCAAGACCATGCTCATGCGGATGATGGCAGGGCTGGATATGCCCGCAACCGGGCGCATTCTTTGAGTTGGCAAAAATGTTTTGGTATGCGGGCGCAAAAAGCGCGTCGATCACATATGCCGATGATGATGAACTGATCCGCCGCGGGACCGAGTGACCTTTCCAGCCGGGGCTGCGTGACATCGTGGCCCCGATAGTTCGGGCAAGACAGCTTGCAAGCCACCTTGCCCTTTCAGTATCTTCCGAAACCAGAAATCGACGGCATGAAGGAGGCAGCAATGGGCAATATTCTCGCGCTTGATCAGGGGACGACGTCCAGTCGCGGGATCGTGTTTGATGCCGGGATGCAGATTGTGTCTGTCGCGCAGGAAGAGTTTGCGCAGCATTATCCGGGGTCCGGCTGGGTAGAACATGATCCATCTGACCTTTGGGCGACGACGGCAGCGACGGCGCGGGCAGCGATCGAGAAAGCGGGAATGTCGGCGCGTGAGATAGCCGCCATCGGCATCACCAACCAGCGCGAAACTACGCTTGTATGGGACCGCAAGACAGGCCGTCCGATCCATGCCGCGATCGTCTGGCAGGACCGGCGCACGGCAGAGTTTTGCGCCCAGTTGCGCGCCGAGGGCCATGAGCCGATGATCACGGCGCGCACCGGGCTTCTGGCAGATCCCTATTTCTCGGCGACCAAGCTGAAATACATTCTGGATAAGGTCGAGGGGTCGCGGGCGCGCGCCAAGCGGGGGGAACTGGCCTTTGGCACGGTCGATACATGGCTGATCTGGAACCTGACGGGGGGGCAGGTGCATGCGACCGATGCCACCAATGCCGCGCGTACGATGCTCTATGACATTCACAAGGGCCGCTGGAGCCAGACCATCTGTGCGCTGTTCGACATCCCGATGGAGATGCTGCCCGAGGTGCGCGACTGCGCGGCCGATTTCGGGGTCACGCGGCCTGATCTTTTCGGTCATGAAATCCCCATTCTCGGTGTGGCGGGTGACCAGCAGGCGGCAACGATCGGGCAGGCCTGTTTCACGCCAGGCATGCTGAAATCGACCTATGGGACAGGCTGTTTTGCGGTGCTGAACACGGGCGAGACGCCTGTGACGTCAACCAACAAGCTGCTGACAACGATTGCCTATCAGCTTGATGGAAAACCGACCTATGCGCTGGAGGGGTCGATCTTCATCGCCGGCGCCGTGGTGCAATGGTTGCGCGACGGGCTGAAGGTGATCCGCGCCGCGCCCGAGACGCAAGGACTGGCCGAACAGGCCGATCCGAGTCAGGACCTTCTTCTTGTGCCCGCCTTTGTCGGGCTGGGCGCGCCCTACTGGGCGCCCGAGGCGCGCGGTGCGGTCTTCGGGATGACGCGCAATTCGGGGCCAGCGGAATTTGCCCGCGCGGCACTGGAATCTGTCGGTTACCAGACCCGTGATTTGCTGGAGGCGATGCAGGCCGACTGGGCGCGCGGGGGCGCGCAACCCAGCCTGCGTGTCGATGGCGGAATGGCGGCGAATGACTACGCGATGCAATTCCTGTCCGACATCATCGGCGCGCCGGTGGACCGCCCACAGGTGCTGGAAACCACCGCGCTGGGCGCGGCATGGCTGGCGGGGATGCGGGCGGGCGTCTGGCCGGGGATGGAAGAGTTCGCAAAGGGCTGGGCCATCGAGCGGCAATTCACCCCAACTATGACTGCTGACGCACGCGCAAGCCGCTATGAACGTTGGAAGCGCGCTGTTCAGGCAACAATCGCCGTCTGAAAGGGGCGTCCGGGACTGGCCAAACTGGATCAGCCCCATAGCCATTGAAGAAGCCAATTTCCACAGGGCGTGCAAATTGAGTTTCTGATCCTTCCGTATTGCCACCGCCGGAACGCTGCGCTTTGGCCGCGGCGCGCTGGCAGAGGCTGTGCCCTACGCTGCCCGTGACGGATGATCTGGCGCAGACTTTATGTCAGAGCTGCGACTTGCAGCGGTTGATCGCACGGGGCAATCCGGTGAAGCGGGAAACCGCCATGCGCGAAGCCTTTCTGGCGTCCCGAATCCTGATCCCTGCGCGATGGGAACCCTGCGTCCACTGGGCAAGCGTGGCGGGTGCTGGCTGTTTCGGGACAGAGCTTGCGCGCGGCACTTGGCTTGCTGTGCTTCAGGCTGTAGAAGCGTGGCTTAGCGCAAAGCGCCCGACCATGAAAGGCAGTCAGAATGCCGTTTATAAACAGCGAATTGATGCCCGGCAGGGGTGTTGCGGTATGATCCGCATGGCGCCAAGATCAGCTGCCGCCTGCGCATCTGCGCGGCAGTCCAACCGCTTTGCAGTGATGGGGCGCTAGATGCATCCGCTGATGGTTCTTCTAAATCTGGCTGCTGCGGTGTTTCTGCTGTTGTGGGCCGTCCGGATGGTGCGCACGGGGATGGAGCGCGCCTTTGGGGCTGGCCTGCGTGACAGTCTGCGCCGCGCCGGGGGTGGGCTGGCGGGGATGTCACTTGCTGGAATGATCATGGCGACGCTTCTGCAAAGTGCAACGGCTGTCGGGGTTCTGGCCGCGGGCTTTGTGTCAACGGGTATGCTTAGCGTCAGCGCGGGCCTTGCGGCGCTGGTGGGCGCTGATCTTGGCTCGGCGCTGGTGGTCTGGGTGCTGGCGCTGGATCTTTCGGCGCTGATTCCGGGCTTCCTGCTGGCGGGCTGCTTCCTGTTTCTCAAATCAGAGCGCCGCCGCATCCGGCAGTTTGGCCGGATTATCTTGGGAATCGGCTTCATCCTTCTGTCGCTGACCATGATCGGGCAGGCGACAGAGCCCTTGCGGGCAAGCGATGCCTTGCCGGGAATTATCGGCTATCTGGAACGTGACCCGATCACCGCCTTTGTGATGGTGGCTTTGCTGACCTGGGCGATGCATTCCTCGGTCGCGATGGTTCTGCTTCTGGTCGTCATGGCACAGGGCGGGGTGCTGCCCCTTGCGGGCGCTGTGCCGATGCTTCTGGGGGCGAATTTCGGGGCTGGCCTGATCGCGGTCTGGCTGACACGCTCCATGCCGGCACCTGCCCGGCGCGTGCCGCTTGGCAATCTGTTGCTGCGCGGCGTTCTTGCTGTATCGGCATTGCTGGTGTTCTGGCTGACAGAGCCTGATCTGGCCCGTCTGGGTGCCCGTCCCGAAATGCAGCTTGTGCATCTGCATCTTGCCTTCAATGCCGTGCTGGTGGTGCTTGCCTTGCCTCTTATCCCGGCGATAACGCGCCTTTGCGGGGTCTTGTTGCCGGATGTGGCGGCGGCCCAGCAGCCCGAGCGTGTACGCGCCTCGGTGCTGGACAGGTCCGTGATAGACCGACCACGGCTTGCGCTGGCGTCGGCCAAGCGCGAGATTCTGGCCATGGGCGAGCAACTGGCCGAGATGTTTGCTCCGGTGATCGATCTTCTGGCCGGGCAAGACCCTGCGCGCGCGGCGGACTTGCGCCGCAAGAGCGCAGAGATCAGCGCCTGCCATCGCGAAATCAAGCTTTTCATAGCGGAAGTGAACCGCAATGAGCTTGCGCCCGAAGATGCGCGGCGCAGCATCGAGCTGACGGATTTCGCAATCAATCAGGAGTTGATCAGCGATATTATCGTCAAGTCGCTGCTTGCCCTGGCCGAGGAGAAACGCAAGCGCGGATTGCGGTTTTCGGATGAAGGCTGGTCGGACATCCGTTCGCTGCATGCGCGCGTGCAGACCAACATGCATCTTGCGTTGAATGTGCTGGTGTCAGAGGATGTGGGATCGGCGCGCGAATTGATGCGCGAAAAGGAACGCATGCGCCAGCTGGAGCGTGACAGCCTGGATCGCCACCTTCGGCGGCTTTCGGACGCCAATCCCGATACAGTCGCAACCTCGGACCTGCATTTGCAGACGGTGCGCGCGCTCAAGGAAATCAACTCACTGCTGGTGACTGTGGCGCACCCGATTCTGGCCGAGCAAGGCATGATCCTGAACAGCCGGCTTGCACCGGACGAAAGCTGACAAGCAGGTCGAGAGCGGTTCAGGATGCAGGGCGCATGAAGCGCAAGGATACAGCCACGATCTTGCCGGAAAACGGCATGATGATGAAGATGCGCACGATATGGAACGCGGTCACAACGGCCAGCCCGTCCTGAAGGATCTTGGCTGTCAGCGCCATTTCCGTCACGCTTCCAGGTGCAGCAGACAGGATCATGGTTTGCCACGGCTGCCCTGTCATCCAGGCAAGGCCCAACCCCATCAGGATGCACAGCGCGATCAGGATCAGTGCTGCGACCAGCAACCCCAGAAGAAAACTGTGGGCATTGCGAAACAGTGCGCGATCAATCGCGGCCCCCAGCCAGATTCCAAGGAAGATCTGTGCCATTGCAAGGACAATATAGGGATAGGCCGAAACCGGCAGTCCCACCACTGCGGCCAGTGCCGCCCCGGCAAGCGGGCCCAGAAAGAACGGGTTTGACAGGCGCAGGGCTTTCATCGCCATCGCCCCTGCAAGGCCGAATGCAAAGACAATCGAAGCCCCTGTCAGGTTCCAGTCCGCCCCGCGCAAGACGGCGACAGGATCGGAAATCGAACCATCGACCATCACGATCAGGGGCGGGATCAGCACCACCAGCAGGACGATGCGCAGCGTCTGGGAAAAAATCACAGGGCCTTGGGCCACATCATGCTTGCGCGCAAGGATCGCGCTTTCCACCGGGCCCATCGGCAGGGTTGCCAGAATCGCCATATCCGAGCGGACTCCCGTCATCCAGACAAGGGCCCGGGCCACGAAAAAGCTGAGGATGATTGTCAGCACTGCGGCAAGAACCATCGGACCGGCCAGCGTTCCCATCACGCGCAGCGCGTCCGGCGTGAACGAAAGCCCGACAGAACTGGCCACCAGCAACTGTCCAAGCTGGCGTGTCTGCACCGGCACACGGATATCGAAATCCATCAACCTGACACTGGCCGAAAACACCAGCGCCCCCAGCATCCACGGCAGCGGAAACCGGATCCACATGGCAATGAAGCCGCAGATGATCGCTCCGGTCAGAATCACAAGAACATGTGACAGATGCCCAAGCCTTTGCCCGACGCTCATGCGGAGACGCCCTTTCGCAACCCTCGGAAATGTGTTCACATGTTAAGTAGACCGGCTGCGCAGGCTTTGCAATCCGTTGAACCAAGAGCAGCGCCCGCAACCGTCAATTTCAGCCCATGGTCAAGGCGCGGTCCAGATGGACATATCCGCCATCCACGAACAGCCATTGACCGGTTGTATGGCTGGCGCGCGCAGAGAGCAGAAACAGCACGGTATCGGCCAGTTCGCGCGCGGTCGTCATCCGGTTGTCCAGCGGAATGGTGCGGTTGATCTGCTCAAGCCGTTCCTCAGGGGCATCAAAGCTGTGAAGCCAACGCGCATAGAGCGGTGTCATCACCTCTGCCGGGATAACCGCATTGACGCGCACCCCATCGGCCCGAAGTGCGGCGGCCCATTCCCGTGTCAGGGCAAGCTGGGCGCCTTTGGCCGCAACATAAGCGGATGTGTTGCCCTGTCCCGTAAGGGCTGTCTTGCTGGAGATATTGACAATCGCGCCCTGTGTGCGGCGCAGGTAAGGCAGGCACAGATGCGCCATCGTGTAGTAGTGGATCAGGTTTTGTTCGATCGAGGCTCGAAACGCCTGCGGGCCGGCCTCCAGGCCGACAGAATCATTCGCGCCCGCATTGTTGACCAGCCCATGAATGCCGCCAAATTCGGCCATGATCTGGGCGACGGCTTGGGTGCACTGGGTGTCATCACTCAATTCGGTCGGGATGACGCGGGCAGACGGGCTGGCCGCGTGCAGGTCTGACAGGAAATCCTGCGACGCAGGGCTGCGCGCAAGGATGACCGGAATCGCCCCTTCCTGCGCAAGGCCCAGAGAAATTGCCGCACCGATCCCCGAAGCGCCGCCGGTGACGATTACAACTTTTCCTGACAGTTCCAGATCCATGCGTCACCCTGTCCGAAAGCTGTAGGTCTGCAGGCTTTCCGGCTTCATCTGGATCGAGAAGCCCGGCGCGTCAGGGGGCATATAGGCGGCCCCCTGTATCTTGCAGGGATGCACGAAATGCTCATGCAGATGATCGACATATTCGACGACCCGGCCTTCATGCGTGCCTGCGATGCACAGATAGTCAATCATTGCCAGATGCTGGACATATTCACACAGCCCCACCCCGCCTGCATGCGGGCACACTTTCAGCCCGTGCTTCGCCGCCATCAGCAGCACGGCCAGAACCTCATTGACGCCCCCCAGACGGCAGGCGTCGATCTGCACGACATCAATCGCCTCGCGCATGATCAGTTGCTTGAAGATGATCCGGTTCTGGCACATTTCGCCTGTGGCCACCTGCACGGGCGCGATTGCCTGCCGGATCTGGCGGTGCCCTTCAATATCGTCGGGGCTGGTCGGTTCTTCTATGAACCATGGCTTGGCGAAAGCCAGTTCTTTCACCCAAGCAATTGCCTGCCCGACGTCCCAGACCTGATTGGCATCGATCATCAGTTTGATGTCGGGGCCACAGGTTTCACGGGCGATGCGCAGACGACGCTTGTCATCTTCCAGATCCCGGCCGACCTTCATCTTGATGTGGTTGAAGCCAGCCTCGACCGCCTCTTGGCACAGGCGGCGCAGCTTGTCGTCCGGATATCCCAGCCATCCGGCCGATGTGGTGTAGCATGGGTAGCCTTTGGCGATCAGATCGGCGCGCCGGGCGTCCTTGCCTGCGGCCTGTTCGGTCAGAAATGCCAAGGCCCATTCCGGGGTGATGCAATCCGTCAGGTAACGAAAGTCGATGCAGCGCACCAGTTCCGCCGGGGACATATCGGCGACAAGCGCCCAGAGCGGCTTGCCCTCCAGCTTGGCCCAGAGATCCCAGACCGCATTGACCACGGCCCCGGTTGCCAGATGGATTGCACCCTTGTCCGGGCCGATCCAACGCAGCTGGCTGTCACTGGTGACATGCCGCCAGAAGCGCCCCATATCGGCGGTGATCCACGCCATCTCAAGCCCGACAACACGCCCGCGCAGGGCCTCGATCGCGGCGACGCAAATCTCATTTCCGCGCCCGATGGTAAAGGTCAGCCCATGGCCTTCATGGGCGCTGTCGGTTTCCAGTATGACATAGGCCGCCGAGTAATCCGGGTCAGGGTTCATTGCATCCGACCCGTCCAGATTCTGGGAAGTCGGAAAGCGCACATCCAGCGTGTGCAGGCCGATAATGCGGGTCATTCGCCTTCCTTCCGCACCTTCTGGGTCTGGACCCCGAGCCCGTCAATGCCCAGCCGCATCACTTCGCCGCCGCGCAGGTAAACCGGCGGTTTCTGGCCCAGTCCGACGCCGGGTGGCGTCCCGGTCGAGATGATGTCTCCAGCCTGAAGCGACATGAAGCGTGAACAATAGGCAATCAGATGCGGGATCTTGTATACCATCGTTGCGGTCGACCCGTTCTGATAGCGATGCCCGTCCACGTCCAGCCACATGGACAGAGCGTCAACATCCGCGATGTCATCAGGTGTCACAAGCCATGGTCCAATGGGCCCAAAGGTATCGCAGCCCTTCCCCTTGTCCCAGGTGCCCGCGCGTTCAAGCTGGAATTCCCGTTCCGAAATATCGTTTATGACGCAGTAACCGGCAATATGGGACAGCGCATCCTCTTCGCGAATATAGGCGCCGGGTTTTCCGATTATCACGCCCAGTTCCACCTCCCAGTCGGTTTTTTCCGAACCACGCGGGATTTTCACATCATCATCCGGGCCAATGATTGCCGAGGTCCATTTCCCGAAAATGACGGGTTCGGGTGGGATCTCCGCGCCTGTCTCTGCGGCGTGATCGGCATAGTTCAGCCCGATGCAGATGAATTTCCCGACCTGCCCGACACAGGGGCCAAGTCGCAGATCCTGCTGCGGCGTTCCGGCCACGATCGGCAGCGTTTCAGGCGAGATGGCCGCCAGCCGGGACAAGCTGTCCGGCAGCAGCGCGTCACCCGCCAGATCGGGAATATGCGCCGAGAGGTCGCGCACACGCCCGGCAGCATCCAGCAATCCGGGGCGTTCCTGCCCCGGTGCGCCATATCGCAGTAGTTTCATGTCTGTCCCTTGTCTTTCTGTCCTGGAGCAGGTCCGGGGGCGCAAGGCGCGCCCCCGGTTTGGATGGGAGCTCAGTCGTAGAGCACGGCCTGAATGTGATCTTCGTCAATATTGCCGGCGTCATACCAGAAAAAGCCGGTATCGATGATCGCATCGAGTGTTTCGCCATTCATCGCAGCAAGCGCCGCGCGTACGGTTTCATAACCAATCCCGACCGGGTTTTGCGTGATCGCGCCCGCCATCAGACCGTCGCGGATCGCCTCTTGCTGGGCGGAGCCACTGTCATAGCCAATGATGATCAGCCCCTCGGCCCCGCTTTCGCGGACACCGTTCACAATTCCGATGGCCGACCCTTCATTTGTGCCAAACATGCCGCCAAGATCGGGGTTTGCCGTCAGGATCGCTTTGGTGATCTCGGTCGATGTCAGATGGTCCCCGCCACCATACTGGATGGTCACCACTTCAATCTCTGGATGCGAGTCCGCCAACCGGTTCACAAACCCGTCGCGGCGGTCCACACCTGTGGCCGAGACCTGATCATGCGCCACGACTGCAACCTTGCCGCTTCCGCCCAGCAGTTCTGCCATCTTGTCGGCTGCAAGCGCCGCCGCCGCGACATTGTCAGTGGTTGCTGTCGTCACCGGAATGTCGCTATCGACCCCGGAATCGAACGCGACAACATGGATGCCGGCATCTTGTGCTTGCCGCAGCAAAGGAATGGCAGCCTGGCTGTCAAGTGCAGCAAAGCCGATGGCCGGGGGGTTGTTGGCAAGGGCGGCAGCCAGCATGTCGATCTGGCGGTCAACCTGGCTTTCATTGTCCGGTCCGACAAAGTCGATGCGGACACCGAATTCCGTACCGGCCTGTTCGGCCCCCAAGCGCACAGCTTGCCAGAACTGGTGCTGGAAGCCTTTGGAAATAAGGGGGATCGTGGTGTCTTGCGCGAAAGCGCTTCCGGCGCTTCCAGCCACTGCCAGGGCAAGGGCCGAAGCGATAAGTGAACGTCTGTAATACATGTGGGTCTCCTCCCGTTTTGAGCACTGCTTGATGGGTTGCCCGGTGTTCTCTGCCCGGTTCTGTTATCCGTTTTTACGCCGCCTCAACTGGTCGGCATAGACGGCTGCTATGATGATCGCGCCGGTCACGACGGTCTGCCATTCCTGTGCGACAGACATCACCCGCAGGCCATTGGCGAGTACCGCCATGATCAGCGCGCCGATCAGACTGCCCAGCACTGTGCCGCGCCCGCCCGAGAGCGAGGTGCCGCCGATGACAACTGCGGCAATGGCTTCGAGTTCATACCCAAGCCCAAGCGCGGGCTGCGCCGAATTGAGCCGCGATGCGATCAGCAGCCCTGCAATGCCCACGATCACGCCCGACAAGGTATATATCGCCGTCTTCCAGGCCGCCGTATTCACCCCCGAGAGGCGCATTGCCTCTTCGTTGGAGCCAAGCGCATAAGTGTAGCGGCCAAGGACTGTGCGATTGAGAATGAACGACACGACAATCGCGACAGCAAAAAGGATCAGCACCCCATTGGGCAAGGGAAAGGCCGGGAATACCTGCCCAACCAGCGATCCGCGCGAAATCTGGTCAAAGCCCGGGGTATTGTTGAAATATATCGGCCGCGCGCCCGAGGTCACCAGCGACAGCCCCTTGAGCATCAGCATCATGCCAAGCGTTGCAATGAATGGCGGGATCATCAGCCGGGCAACAAATGTCCCCGAGACGAAACCGCAGATCGC
>SKWJ01000251.1 GCA_007128995.1 Paracoccaceae bacterium | reverse complement strand
CTTGAGGGAGAGGGTTCAGAGCTCCGCAGTGCAGGTGTTCTGAACACGGTGGCACTGGAAGACAGTCTTGCCGATAACTTTGTCGGCGGCACAGTGCGTATTCTGGGAGAGCGCGATTACGCGACTGGAAATGCGCTGATCAACCGCGGTACATGGGAACTGGGGGGCGGCACGCTGAGCGCGGGCAGCTTTTCGAATAACCTTGTCGGGTCGGATTTCTTCGGTTTTGGAACGGTTGTGCCCGTCATCGGCAATAATGGGTCTGTCCGTGCCACTGGTGGAACTCTGAATGCGCAGGCGGGTATCAGCGGCGTAGGCCGCGCGGTTGCCGAAACAGGTGGGACACTTGCTATCGGGGCCGCGAGCGAGACTGCGCGCTTGGAACTGCGGGGCGGAGCGCTTGATCTCGGGGCGCATGATTTCAGTGTGATCATTGATTACGACAATGACACATTCGGCGTGGGCAATGCGTTCAACCGGCGGGCCAGTGTTTCTGGAACGGGCCAGATCATCGGTATGAATGCGGATCTGGGAACCGGCGGTGACGTCGTTGCGGGCGCCTTGGATCTGGGCAATGTGCGCGGCGGTACGTCGGTGACACGCAGCTTCACAGTGGACAATACTGGCACCGGGGCCGAAATACGCGGCGCGCTTCAGACCGATGCGGGGACAGGTAGTATCAGCGATCTGCGCCTGTCGGGGAGTGGCGTAACGGCGCAGAATTTCGGGCCAGTCGCTGCAGGTGAGAGCAGTGATGCTTTCGAGGTAACCTTTGCGGCCACGTCCGGCGGCGCGCTGAGCGGACAATCCATAGGTATTGCGCAGAATTTCGACAATGTCGCGGATCAGACCATCGCGCTCGAGGGCTTTGCCACGCAACGCGCTGTCGGTCTGGCTGATCCGCTAGGGCCAGTGGATCTGGGCAATTTCCGGGTTGGTCTGGAGGGGCCGTCGCAGAGTTTCGATGTGACCAATCTGACCGAGGGCGCGGGGGCGGAACGGCTTGGGCTCGACTCGGCCACGGCGACAGGCAACTTTGTCGGCACCAACGTGCTGGGGTCTGGGCTGATCAATGCAGGGGCAACCGGAACCGGGGCGGCCAGCGTTGCTGTGTCGGGCGGCGCGGTCGGGGCCAATACGGGCAATCTGGAGCTGCTCTACACAACGGATGGGACAGAGTTCGATGCAGCCTTCACGGCAGAGGCCGCCAATGCGCAGGTCATCGGGCTATCGGCCACCGGATACAGGCTGGCCGAAGCGCAGTTGAGCAGCCCGACCATGAATATCGGTCCGCAGCGCGAGGGCGACACGCCCGTGCTTGGGGCGCTGTTCATCAGAAACAATGTCCCGGATGACGGATTTTCCGAAGCGCTCAATGTCTCTGTGGCGGGGGTCAGCACCGGTGCCGTCACCAATGGTGGGAGTGTCAGCCAACTGGCTGCAGCCGGTGCATCCTTCCTTGATATCCGGGTGGGCGTGGACACGGCCGCTGTCGGGGCGATATCCGGGACTGTAACGCTGGGGATGCAAAGCGATGGCGAGGGCACGAGCGGTCTGGGCACGTTTGATCTCGCCGCACAGGATGTTCAGGTTTCAGGCAATGTCTACCGGATCGCCGAGGCGCAGCTCAACTCTGCGCCGTTGAATTTCGGCACAGTGCAGGTGGGTGAGTCGGTCAGCCAGACCCTGTCGATCAGCAATATCGCAACCGGTCCGACGGGTTTTGTCGAGGATCTGATGGCCAGTTTCGGCGCAACGAGCGGCACTGGCGCTGGCCTGATTTCGGGCAGTGGCGAGATCGCTGCGCTGCAGGCCGGTGGAACAGATAGCAGTTCCATGGTGGTGACAGTGAATACCGCTGCTGCAGGGACGATCCTTGGAAATATCGCGATTGAATACGCAAGCGCCGGCACTGTGGGCGGGACGATGACCGGGCTGGAGGTTCTGTCGCTGGGCTCTGAACTCTACCCGGTCAGCGGGGTGATTGATGCGGTTGCGCAGGTCGTGGACCGGGCCGCGCCAGAGATCAACACCATCGCGCCGATCGATCTGGGCAATGTCCGGGTTGGCGATGCTTCGCCCCAGACGACCTTGAGTGTCAGCAATGTGGCAAGCGGGAATGATCAGGCTGCACTAAATGCGACCATCAGCGGCACAGGCCCTGTCACGGCAGAAGGGGCGTTTGACCTTCTGGCACCGGGGGCCACCAATGACACCGATCTGAAGGTCGGCATGCTGACCAATCTGGCCGGGGCTGTCACAGGCACTGCGACGCTTGGCTTCATTTCGGATGCCAGCAATATCGGCGGGTGCGAACCGAACTGTCAGGTGAGTCTGGCATCGCAGAACGTGGCTGTGACCGGAGGCGTCTATCTGGAAGCGCAGCCAGAACTGGCCGAGACTGTCGATCTTGGGAATTTCCGGCTGGGCAGCGCGCCGCTGGCCGCGCTGACGGTCACGAATACCAGTGTCGCTCCGCTCGGGTTTCAGGAAGGGCTGGATGCCAGCGCGAGCGCGACAAGCGGTCTTGCCACTGTTTCAGGCGGGCCAATCGTGAATTTGCTGGCCGGTTTCAGTTCGGAGGATATTCAGCTTGGACTTGACGGTGCCGCCGCGAGCGCGGGCCTGAATACTGGCACAGTCACGCTTGCACTGTCCAGCAATGGGGACGGCACATCTGGCCTGCCCACATTGGAATTGCCGCAGGCTGTGGTCAATGTCCAGGGCACAGGCTACCGCATTGCCGCGCCCGAGTTGAACACCCCAAGTCTTGCACTGGCCGCACGGGTGGGTGATGACAGCCCAACGGCTGCGATCACTGTGACCAATGCCAGCCCTGACGCCTTTACCGAAGCGCTCGCAGCGAGCCTTGGCACAGCGCCCGCAGGGTTCGAGGCGAGCGGCGCGATTGCGGCGCTTGGCGCGCAGGGCACGGATGGGGCCAGCCTATCGGTGGGCCTGAACACGGCCAGCGCCGGCGTTTTCGGGGGCGCGTTGGAGGTGGCTTTCACCTCAACCGGGGTGGGCACCACGGGTGCAGATGATCTGGCACTGGGAACGCAGGACGTGGCCCTGTCCGGCAAGGTCTATCAGGCCGCCATCGCCGAATTGACAACACCGCT
>SKWJ01000419.1 GCA_007128995.1 Paracoccaceae bacterium | reverse complement strand
GGCTGGAACTTGAAGCTGAACTCGTGGGCACAGACCCCGCCACTGACATCGCATTGTTGAAGGTAGAGCATGACGCCCCTTTGCCACATGTCCCTTGGGGCGATGCGGAAGCCGCGCGCGTTGGTGACTGGGTCATCGCGGTCGGCAATCCGCTCGGGCAGGGATTTTCTGTCAGCGCAGGGATTATTTCGGCGCGCGGTCGGGCCTTGCAGGGCAACTTTGATGATTACATCCAGACCGATGCAGCAATCAACCGCGGCAATTCCGGTGGTCCGCTGTTCAACATGAGCGGCGAGGTTATTGGCGTAAACACGGCAATCCTGTCCCCGACCGGCGGCTCGATCGGGATCGGATTCGCGATGTCCTCGACCGTTGCAACCAATGTCATTGATCAGTTGCTGGAGTTTGGGACAACCCGTCGCGGATGGCTTGGCGTTCGCATTCAGGACGTGACAGAGGAAATGGCCGAAGCGATCGGGCTTGAGCGTGCCCGCGGTGCGATGGTCACCGATGTTATGGAGGGACCGTCTGAGGATGCCGGCATGCTGGCCGGGGACGTGATCATCCGCTTCGATGATGGCGATGTCCGCGATACCCGGATGCTCGTGCGCAGGGTCAGCGATGCTGGCGTGGGCCGTGATGTCGACGTGGTGGTGTTCCGCAATGGCGAAGAAGTGACGCTCAGTGTGACACTCGGTCAGCGTGAACTGTTCGAAGCCACAGCACGCCAGAGTGTCCCGTCGGACCCTGAACAGGTCGGGCCGTCTAGCTTCCTCGGTATGTCGCTGCAGCCGCTGAATGACACCCTTCGCGCTGAAATGGATCTTCCGGCAACTGCGACTGGACTACTCGTCCGCGAAGTCGATGAAGACAGCGATGCTGGACAAAAGGGCATTCGGGCCGGCGATCTGATAACAGAGGCGAACCAACAGGCTGTGTCGACTGTGGCCGACCTGGAAGCGCGGGCTGATGAAGCGCGTGAAGCCGGGCGCCGGTCGCTTCTGGTGCTTTTGCGCCGGGATGGAGATCCGCGCTTTGTGGCGCTCGGCCTTGACGACTGACATCTGACAGGCCGGAACTCCTGCCTGCGAAACATGATTGGGCGCGCGCTGCAACGGTGCGCGCCCGTACTTTTGGGGACGAAAGTTGTTTCCTGGATTACGGGAGTCGCCGGAAAATTTCCCGTCGCGCGGATATTTTGGCCGCGACCATATTTGCTATCAATGTTGCGAGAGATTCGTCTGGCCAATCCGGGCAACCTGCCTTATCTGCACCGATGCAACGAACGTTATAACGAGGGTTTCATGGCTAAGATCACCTATGTCGAATTCAATGGCACGGAGCATGTTGTCGAAGTCGCGACAGGTCTGACCGTTATGGAAGGCGCGCGTGACAATGGAATTCCCGGGATCGAAGCTGATTGCGGCGGGGCTTGCGCCTGTTCCACCTGTCACGTTTATGTCGCGCCGGAATGGGTAGAAAAACTGCCCGAGAAGGACCCGATGGAAGAAGACATGCTGGATTTTGCCTATCAGCCTGACGCTGCGCGTTCCAGATTGACATGCCAGTTGAAAGTGACGGATGCCTTGGAGGGCCTGGTCGTCCACATGCCAGAGAAGCAGATCTGAGCCGTGCCACGCGCGCGCAGCCTGACAAGGATTTCGGGCAAGCCTTGCGGCTGACCGGCGCACACGCCTTTTTTCGGCAAGAGCAAACCCCGGAAAACTCTCTCTCGAAGGGGTGAATTCTCTGGTTGAACACGGTCAGGAAACTCTGTAGAGGAACCTGCACGGGTGATTAGCTCAGTTGGTAGAGCGCTTCGTTTACACCGAAGATGTCGGGAGTTCGAGTCTCTCATCACCCACCATACTATTCAATAAAATCAGCATGTAATACGAGAATTGGCGCTGCCTTTGTATCAGGTTGTGATGACGATTCCCTGTCATCCGAAAGGATCGTGACGGTGGTTGCGCGTTAAAATCAGCCACCACAGATTTCGGACACCGCCAAGCTTGTTTTCTGTTGTCACACGCGCCCTTGTACCTGTGCGCCCGCAGCCTGCCATGGTCGATGAGGCTCTGGCGATGGAGATGCCCGATCCGCTTTTCGCCCAGATCGTGCTTCAAGGTGATAAGTGTTGCGGCGGTTTGCCTGGCTCGCAGATATCGACTATGTGGAACTCGACAAGATTGCGCGACAGCTGGCGCGGCGCGAGACGGACGACGTGTTTGGCACCAGACCCTTATCGACCCGGGTCTCCGCTTGGCGGTCCCAGCGATGGGCGTTGCCGCGGCGGAGGAACGACTCGCTCGTGTAGCGGCCCTTTCGTCTGATCTGGGCCCTGTAGGCACCGGAGGGAAGCTTGGTGTTGGAGGCCATTTTCGTTTGCGCTATGTGTGCAATAAGTCGTCGCAGAACGGGATATCCGGGGATGTCAGGGCGCAGTACGGCGTGGGCATACGTTGGGCCAACGGATTGAAGATGCAAGTTAAATGACAGAAAAACAACCACATAGACTATCCGTTGCGCCGATGATGGACTGGACAGATCGGCATTGCAGATATTTTCACCGCCAGCTAAGTCAGCAAGCGCAATTATATACCGAAATGGTGACTGCGCCCGCGCTTGTGCGAGGCGGAGCGTTACATCTTTTGCAGCATGACCCGGCAGAGCATCCGCTGGTGCTGCAACTTGGCGGCTCGGAACCGGATGAACTGGCGCAGGCTGCACGTCTGGGTTGGGATGCAGGATACAGCGAGATAAACCTCAACTGTGGTTGCCCGTCTGATCGGGTGCAATCCGGGGCTTTCGGGGCCGTTTTGATGACACGGCCCGAGCTTGTTGGCGATATTTGTGCAGCGATGCGCGCTGCAAGCCCTGCCGAAATCACGGTGAAATGCCGCATTGGCGTGGATGACCAAGACCCCCGTGACGCCTTGCCACGGTTTCTGGAAGCAGTTGCGCAGGCGGGCGTTGGTCACGTCATCATTCATGCACGCAAGGCCTGGCTTCAGGGGTTGTCGCCCAAGGACAATAGAGAAATTCCGCCGTTGGATTATCCGCTGGTGCTGGACATGAAGAAAGCGTTCCCGCGACTTCGGATCAGCATCAACGGCGGGTTCGGCAGCTTGAGTGCTG
>SKWJ01000237.1 GCA_007128995.1 Paracoccaceae bacterium | reverse complement strand
ATGCCCTTTCTCTCCCCACCGGGCAAACAGATTTGGCGTGCCATTGCGATCGATACGCCAGCATTCGAAACCAGCTGAACCGAGAAGGTTTTCAATCAATACAAGCGCGCCGCCCTCTTCCGGCGTCACACTGGGGCAGCGGATAAGGGCCTGACTTAGCGTGACAGGGCAAATGGAGTCACTCATTCTCCGCCTCCTCTGAAAACCAGGTTTTCTGAGCAACAATCACAGCGTTTTCGGCCAATGCGCGCCCCATCAACTCGCGCTCTTCATCAGGCACCGTATCACCAGCCGCCAGCCGCGCGTCGAGCGTCCCGTAACTTGTGACATTCAGGGGAGCGACTCCTGCAGTTTTCAGAACAGCGACCGTTTCCCGGACGGCTTCTGCCTCATCCACGCCTGCGGCGTAGACCAGCAGTGCAGCACCGGTTGCGCCGGTTGGCAGGTCGTCTTCCGGATCGCGGCCTAATTCGACCAGCAATGTAAACACGTCCTGTTTTCGTTTCGTCTTTTCAGGCCTCAATGGCTTATCTGACATAATCATTCCCCGTTCTGCGTCGGTCTCAATCAGGAAAGTGCTTCAAGGGCAAGCCCTGCCATCCGCGCACCCCAAACTTCATAGAGCGCAGCCCCCGGATGAAGGCCATCATGGGCAAGCCAATGCGCCTGAGGTTCAATGGCAAAGGGGACATGTCGGGCACCATGTACGCGGCAAACCTCTTGCAGCAGATCATCAAGTTGTTGCGCGCGCAAGCCAAGATGCGTGCGCAGGGGTTCGGGAAACACCGGGAACGCCCCAAGAGGTGGAACGCCAGAGACAAGAAGGCAGCGCACGCCGTGACGCAGTCTGAGATCCTGCATCAAGCCAGATTGCGCATCCCTGAAGCGTGTCAAACGTGTATGGCGTAAGGCATCATTGACACCAAGCGCAAGGATAGCCACATCGAACTGCGCCCTAGTTCCCTGCAACAACTTTCGCGCACGGAAAGTGGTTGCCCCGGAGCGGGCAATCAGGGTCCACTCGACCCTTGCACAAGGAGCCAGTTTGGATATCACCTGCCCCGAAAGCGCTCTGTTCTGGGTCATGACACCGACCCCAGCGGCTGATGAATCGCCAAGGATGAGCAAGCGCAGCCATTGCCCCTGCCCCAACACTCCGCTGCGCGGCCCCTCTGGCTCGGGCAAGCGATCCGTGCGCAGTGCAACCCTCAGCAACTGCAACATCAGGGTAGGTACGAGGACGAATTTGCCTAAACCTTGGGTCATGCCGGCAAGATGGCGTATCTTCGATGCCGTGTCACCGGCAGGGCTGGCCCATGACGCGACGTTTCGTTAAAGACAAATGCACCCGCCCGTGTCCTATGGAAGAATATCATGGACTATAAAATATCAGAGATCGCGCATGCCTTGGGACTGCTCGCAGAAGGCAACCTTGATCTCCGCGTCAGCCATGCTTCAGAGCCAGCGGTTGCTGGACCAGATGCGCTGGCCATGGCGACGACGCCAAAATATGCGGAGGCCCTCATGCAGGGACATGCGCGCGCCGCGATGCTTTGGGACGGTGCGGATTGGGAGAAGCTGGGGCTGGAGGCCGCGATATTCGCGCCACGTCCGCGCTGGGCGCTGGCCGGAGTCAGCGAACTGTTCGATCCGGGATATGAATTTGGCGAGGGGATTCACCCGCAGGCCTTTATCCATCCAACAGCAGAAATTGGCCCCGGGGCACAGATTGGGCCTTTCACCAGCATCGGAGCACGCACAAGGATCGGCCCAGGCGCGCGGATTGCCCCGAATGTGACAGTGTCCGAGGATGTGCAGCTTGGCTCCGATGCGATCCTCCATGCAGGAGCGCGGATCGGTGCGCGCTGCAGGATTGGGGATCGGTATATCGGACAGCCCAACTCTGTCGTCGGTGGATGTGGTTTCAGTTTCGTGACCCCCGAGCCATCAGCCGCAGAGGATGTGCGCGCAACCCTTTCCGGAGAGCGTTTGCTGCGCAGGCAGCGTTGGCATCGGATCCAGTCGCTTGGGGCTGTACAGATCGGCGATGATGTAGAACTTGGCGCAAACAGTTCGATTGACCGCGGGACCATCCGTGACACCAGGATCGGGTCAGGAACCAAGATTGATTCCGTTTGCCAGATTGGCCACAATGTTCAGATCGGCGAGGATTGCATGATGTGCGGCATGGCCGGTGTCGCGGGGTCGGCCCGGATCGGAAATCGCGTGCTGTTGGCAGGCAAGGTTGCCGTGAATGACAATATTTTCATTGGTGATGACGTGATTGTCGGGGGGGCGAGCAGGGTGTACACGAATGTACCCTCAGGCCGCGCCATCTTAGGGGATCCGGCCACCAAGCTGGAAACACAGCTCGAAATCCGCAAGGTTCTCAGGCGCCTTCCCAGACTGGCAGCGCAGTTGACCGAATTGCGCGATGCCGTCTTTGGGCAGAACAAACATGACAACAAGGCCGATTGACCCTTGCCGCGCGCGACCGTGATGTTAGGTCACGGGAAAACATGCTGCTGACGATAAGGGGTCGAGAATGGATGGAGCAACCATGAGCGAACACAGCTTCACCCCGGATGCGGCGCATAGCCGGGCGTTTCGCGATGCGCTGGGGCAATTTGCGACAGGGGTGACCGTCGTTACCACCCGAAGCGACAAAGGGCCGCTCGGGATCACGGCCAACAGTTTTGCAGCACTCTCGCTTGATCCTGCCCTCGTGATGTGGGCACCGGGAAAATTCTCGCGCCGTTTTGCGGCCTTTGCTGAAGCGCCACATTTCGCGATTCATGTGCTCGGTGCAGATCAACTTCCACTGGCCCAGCACTTCGCGGCCGATGGTCTTGACTTCAATTTGCCCGATGTGACGATCAATGCTGCGGGAACGCCCCTGCTGCCTGGATGTCTCGCCCGGTTCGAATGTGCAGCCCATGCCGTGCACCCGGGTGGAGATCATGCCATTGTTGTAGGCAAGGTGACCCGCGTATCCCTTCGCCATGGACCGGGTTTGAGCTTTTTCTCTGGCCAGTATGGCGCGATCTCTGCTGATCCCTGACAAGCTCTTGCATCGATCATCAGAACAGCAGACCATCAGGTCGGAAACTGACAGGTTGCGGTCATGTCCAAACCCCCTCTATCT
>SKWJ01000323.1 GCA_007128995.1 Paracoccaceae bacterium | reverse complement strand
GTCCGCGCAGAACTCGCCCGACATTATGATCCCTTCTGGCAGGGCCTGCCCACGGACACGCATCGGGTTTTTGCCGAGATGTTGCAGGGGATTTCCAGTAACGAGATCCGCATTGATCTACACCCTGATCCAGATCGTGATGCAACCCGCGCCTGTTTTGCTCTGTCGGATCATCCGGGCATCTTCGCGCGTTTTGCGGGCGCATTGGCGCTCGTTGGCGCAAATATCGTCGATGCACGTACGTATACAACGAAAGACGGTTATGCGACGGCTGTGTTCTGGGTGCAAGATGCCGAAGGCAGCCCATATGAGGAAGAACGGCTGCCGCGCCTGCGGGCAATGATTGGCAAGACCCTCACGGGCGAAGTTGTTGCATCGGATCTGCTGGCCGATCGTGACAAGGTCAAGAAACGCGAGCGCGCCTTCAGAGTGCCCACTCATATCAGCTTCGACAATGAGGGTTCCGAAATCTATACGATCATCGAGGTTGATACACGTGACCGGCCCGGACTGCTGTTCGACCTTGCGCGCACTATGGCGGATTCGAATCTCTATATTGCCAGCGCAGTCATTGCGACCTATGGGGTGCAGGCCGTAGACACATTCTATGTGAAAGACATGTTTGGCTTGAAGCTGCACTCTAGATCAAAGCAGGACGCATTGGAGCGCAAGCTGCGCACGGCCATTGCTGCTGGCGCAGAACGCGCAGCCCGCTGATGGCACGCATAAGGCTGGTCGCCGGTTTTCTGACAGTCGGGCTGTGGACACTGCTGAGCCGCGTCTTCGGTTTCGTGCGCGACGTCATGATGGCGGCCTATCTGGGTGCGGGTCCGGTGACAGACGCGTTCTTTGTGGCGTTTTCCTTGCCAAACATGTTTCGCAGGTTTTTCGCCGAAGGCGCATTCAATTTCGCCTTCGTTCCGATTTTCGCAAAGAAACATGAAGCTGGCGAAGATGCCGAGAGTTTCGCGCGCGATGCGTTCTGGGGAATGGCAGGACTGTTGCTGATCTTCTCGACGCTTGCAATCATAGCGATGCCCTTTCTGGTCTGGGCCATGGCGGCAGGCTTTGCGCAGGACGAGCGTTTCGACATGGCGGTTCTGTTCGGGCGCGTGGCGTTTCCCTATATTTTCTTCATATCGCTTGTGGCGCTTCTGTCTGGGATGCTGAATGCGGTCGGGCGGTTTACAGCCGCCGCGGCTGCCCCCGTCTTGCTGAATGTCGTGTTTGTCGCGGCCATGCTGCTGGCAGACAGTCAAGGCTGGCCGATGGGGTTAACGCTGGCCTATGCTGTTCCGATAGCAGGTGTGGCGCAACTTGTGATGCTCTGGCTGGCTGTCCAGCGCGCCGGGTTTTCGATGCGGTTCCGTCGCCCGAGCCTGACACCGGACTTAAAGCGCCTCGCCGTGATCGCGGCGCCCGCTGTTCTTGCGGGCGGTGTGGTTCAGATCAACCTGATTGTCGGGCGACAGGTTGCCAGTTTCACCGAGAATGCTGTTTCCTGGTTATCCTATGCTGATCGGCTTTATCAGCTTCCGCTGGGCGTGGTCGGGATAGCGGTTGGCATTGTTCTCTTGCCGGAACTGTCGCGCCGTTTGCGCGCGGGGGATGTTGGCGCCGGGCAACATAGCTTCAATCGTGGGTTGGAGTTTTCGCTGTTTCTGACACTTCCCTCTGCAGTTGCACTGATGGTCATCGCAACGCCTATCGTTTCAGTCCTTTACGGGCGCGGGGCGTGGACCGAAGGCGATACTCAGGCGACGGCTCTGGCGCTGGCGGTCTATGCCCTCGGTCTTCCAGCTTTCGTACTTCATAAGGTCTTGCAACCCCTGTATTATGCGCGGCACGATACAAGGCGCCCGTTTCGCTACGCTCTCGTGTCAATGTTCGTGAATGCGGCTGTCGCTGTCGGTTTGATGCCCTATCTTGGCTTTATCGCTGCCGCTCTTGCAACAACATTGGCGGCTTGGGTGATGGTCTGGCAATTGTGGTACGGGTCGCGTGGGATGGGGCAGGCGGCACAACTGGATGCGCAACTGCTTGCGCGACTGTGGCGGATCATCTGTGCCGCGGTGGTCATGGGGCTGGCGCTGTATGGGCTCAATATGGTCCTGTCTGACTGGTTGGTGCAGTCGGGCACAAGATATCTCGCATTGCTCGTGTTGATCCTCGGCGGCACGTTGGTGTATTTTGGGTTTGGGCAGGTGATCGGGGCGTTCAATCTGGGCGAATTGCGGGCATCAGTGCGGCGGTCACGCCGGTCAGGCGCGGCGGATCCTGGCTCTTAGTCCCGGACGCAAGATCAGTGTGGCGATAAAGGCGGCGGCGCAGGCGACGCAATCCGCCACCCAGTCCATGCCGCCGCCGATGGTCAGTGCCAGCATCAGCCTTGCCCCAAGAAGCACGGAGATGAGAGCCGCGGCCTGACGCTTGGCCCGGACGTCATCCGGACCTGCATAGACTGCCGCGCCATAACAACCGGCCAGTGCAAAGATCAGTGGATACCCCCCGATCAGCCAAGCCCCAGAGGGGCCGAACGTGCCGAAAGCCAATCCGCCCGCCGCCTGTGCCAAGGCAAGGATCATCAGGACCCTGGCAGAGCCCAACACATCTGCACAGGCTTTGCCAAGTGCAGCCGTAATCACGACGACCAGAGCCGCTTGCGTAGGGCCAAAATGGATGAAGGAATACCCGAGATATCGCCCAAGATGGTGCGGTGGCGTCTGGCGTGTTTCGAGCATCCAGTGTTGCAGGTCGGGTGTCACACCCATTGCGATAATTGCCTGCGCCCGCCACCCGGCGCTACCGGCCCAGTTGACCAACCCATGCGCACCGGCCCACAACACCAGTTCGACCCCTGCGATCGCCAGCACCAGAAACCACACACCCCAGGGCAAGGGATTGAGTATGCGCGCGTGCGGCGTGGAGTTTTGCATATGTGGTCTGAGCCTTGGTTGACCTTGGTTGCGCCCAAGGCTAAGGCAGCGCGAGCCCTTTTTCCAGCACGGAGACCTGCCCCATGTCTGACGCCCCGAGCAAGGTTTTTCCTAAGCGCATCTTTTCGGGAATCCAGCCGTCAGGGGGCTTGACCCTGGGGAACTATCTTGGCGCGCTGAAACGCTTTGTGACCGCGCAAGATAACGGGAT
>SKWJ01000026.1 GCA_007128995.1 Paracoccaceae bacterium | reverse complement strand
CCGTGCCAAACCGCGCCGCCCCCGAACCGGGGCTTATCCGGTTCTTTATGATGAACGCGTCGCATCCAGTCTGATTGGCCATCTGGTAGCGGCAATGAATGGCAGCGCTATTTCGCGTGGTTCAAGCTGGCTGCGCGATGCGATGGGGACGCAGGTTCTGCCCGATGGTCTGACGCTGACAGAGAATCCTTTGCGCCAACGTTGCGCGGGTTCGCGGCCCTTTGATGCCGAAGGCCTGCCCTGTCTGAAGCGTGATCTTGTAATTGACGGAGTGTTGCAAGGTTGGGTGCTGGATCTGGCGACAGCGCGGAAGTTGGGACTGTCAAGCACCGGCAACGCCGCGCGGGGAACAAGCGCCCCACCATCGCCTGCAACCTCCAATCTGGTGTTGACGCAAGGCACACAGTCGCGCGCGGATCTGATCGCCGAGATGGGCACCGGGTTGCTTGTCACCTCTATGATCGGCTCGACCATCAATGCCACGACAGGTGATTATTCGCGCGGCGCGAGTGGGTTCTGGGTCGAGAATGGCGAGATCGTCTATCCGGTGAATGAGTGCACGATTGCGGGAAATTTACGAGAAATGTTGACCCGGATCACCCCGGCGAATGATGCGCGCCTTCATCTGTCCACTGTCGTGCCATCTTTGCTGGTCGAGGGGATGACACTTGCAGGCGCCTGAGGCCGATCTCGCGCTTTTGCTTGATGCAGCCGAAGCGGCGGGCGAGATTGCCCGGCGTCATTTTGGCGAGGGTCCTAAATCTTGGGATAAGGGCAGCGGTCAGGGTCCTGTATCTGAAGCGGACCTTGAGGTGAATGCCATGCTTGGCGCGCGGTTGCGTGATGCCCGCCCCAACTACGGCTGGCTTTCAGAAGAAAGCGAAGATCATCCTGACCGTTTGATCCGCGACCGGGTTTTCATCATTGATCCAATTGACGGCACGCGCGCCTTTCTGGACGGGCAGACCGGCTTTGCCCATGCGCTTGCCGTGGTCGAGGGCGGCTCGCCTATTGCCGCCGTCGTCCATCTGCCAATGCTGGACCTGACCTATCGTGCCACGATTGGCGGCGGGGCCTGGTTGGGCGATCAGCGTCTGCGAGTGTCGGAATGCGATACTGTCGCAGGTGCGCGCGCGCTGATCACCCGTACACAGATGGCTTCTGAATACTGGCCCGGTGGGGTTCCTGCGCTCGACCGGCACTTTCGCACCTCATTGGCGTGGCGCATGGCGCTGATTGCCGAGGGCCGATATGACGCGATGATTACCCTGCGCAAGACCTGGCATTGGGATACTGTCGCCGGGGCGTTGCTGATCACCGAGGCCGGCGGCATTGTCAGCACCGGGGGCGGGGACGCGGTGACCTACAACACGATTGATCCGTTTTCAGACGGGATCATCGCCGCTTCTCCAGCGCTTCACGCGGGCTTGATGTCACATCGGTGCTGGCAGAGCAGGTCGCGCGACGAAGGATGATGTCAGGAAATTGTCTTCCGCGCGCAACGTATCTGCGGGGCTTGGCGGTTCTGCCGTCGTCGCAGAATTGGCGTTTCCTCTGGCTGAGGTCTGGGATAAACTGTCCACCAGCGGAATGTGGGGCAGTGTGACGGAACCAGAAACGGCATGAGCAGGGTTTTGCCAACGCTGATCTGCCCGCATGCAGGGGCAGCCTCTTTGCGACAGCGGCCTGAACGACCGTGTGTCGCATGGATCTGTTCTGCAAGACCCAATACTGTGGGGTGCTGATCTGATGGCCCGCGCCTTGATGGACCAGATCTTTGTGCGGTCGCGGCGGCACGGGTTCGACATGCCGCCCGCACTGCACGACGTGTCGGCTCCACTGATCTGGCTGCATGCCGATCATGCCCGCACAGCACAGATTCTGACAAGTTTTTCCCAGACCCTGTTGCAGCGCGCGCCGCATGTGACGGTCTTGCTGACCGCACCCGAATTTCCCGAGGATCTTCCAAAGGTAGCCGGCCGGGTGGAACTTGCCCTGCCGGCAGATAGTGTCGAACTGGCGCGGACCATCAGCGAGCGCATTACGCCATCGGCGGCGCTGGTCGCGGCGCAGGTGCTGCCTTGCGGCGTTATCCGGGTTCTGGGGGACAAGGGCGTCCCGGTGTTTATTGCCGAAACCCCAGTCCCGCGCTTTGCCTCGCGCTGGCAGCAGATGCCCGGTGTGGCACGCCGGTTTCTGGCGCATGTCGAGACGGTCTTTGTGCCCTCAGAATCAAGCGCGCGCGCATGGGGCGCTGTCGGCTTGGCCGAGAGCGCGATCTTGCGCAGCGGACGGCTGTCAGGCATCCCCGTCGCGCTGGGCTGCAACGAAACCGAGCGCGAGGAACTGGCCGAGAATTTTCGCCACCGGACGCTCTGGCTTGCCACCGCCCTTCCCGAGCGCGAGGAAGCCGCAGTTCTGGCCGCCCATCACGAAGCGCTGCGCGAAAGCCATCGGCTGGCGCTGATCCTGCAACCTGCCGATCCGGCACGTGGAGCGGAACTGCGCAAGCGCTGTGCGACCCATTTCGTGACGGCGCTGCGCTCTGAAGATGACCCGGTATCGCCCGAAACGCAGGTCTATATTGCTGATACGGAGGGAGAGCGCGGATTGTGGTATCGGCTGGCTGTCACCTGTTATCTGGGTGGAACCCTTGGCGGTGACGGGGCGACGCTCAATCCGCTCGAGGCGGCGGCCCTTGGCTGCGCGCTTGTTCATGGGCGCATGTATGGACGCTATTCAGAGGCATTCGACATGTTGCGCGAGGCCCGCGCCACGCGCATGATCCAGAGTGCCGAGGCGCTGGGTGCAGCAATCTGCACAGCGTTGCGTCCTGAACAGGCGGCAGATCAGGCGCATCGCGCGTGGCAGGTGATCTCATCAGGGGCAGAGGCCACTGACACTGTCATCGCGGCGCTTCTGGCAAAATGCCCCGGGCCGGCAGAATGATGATGCGTGCTCCCGATTTTTGGTATCGCCCCCCCGACAGACCCGGTCTGCGCGCGCGACTGTTGTCCCCGCTCGCTGCACTCTATGCATGGACCACGGCGCGGCGGGTGGCGCGGGCGCCTGCATATCGGGCACCTGTACCGGTTATCTGCGTCGGCAATCTTAATGTGGGCGGAACCGGCAAGACCCCTACAGTGATCGCTCTGG
>SKWJ01000011.1 GCA_007128995.1 Paracoccaceae bacterium | reverse complement strand
GCCAGGGCTGCGCACTTCGACGCTGTCGCCTTCATCTTTGCCAATCAAGGCGCGCGCGAGTGGTGATTTGACGTTCAGCAGGCCTTTTTCCAGATCGGCCTCAGGCTCTCCGACGATCTGATAGGTGCGCTCTTCATCGGAATCTTCATCCACGATGGTCACGGTCGCGCCAAATTTGACGGAACCTGACAGTTTCGCAGGGTCGATGACATCTGCCCGCGACAGGACCGCTTCCAATTCCTTGATCCGCCCCTCGATAAAGCTCTGCTTTTCGCGCGCCGCATGATATTCGGCGTTCTCTGACAGATCGCCATGCTCGCGTGCCTCGGAAATGGCGCGGATGATTGCCGGGCGTTCTTCTGACTTGAGTTTGCGCAACTCGGTGTCGAGAATTTGCTGACCAGCACGGGTCAGGGGCAGTTTTTCCATGGTTTGTCCCCTCGCACTATAAAAAATACCGCCCGCGGCAGAACCGGGGCTGGTGAAGCTTTGCTGGTATCAGAGCGCACCCGCATGCAGATTGCAAGGGGAATGCGCGGCGCCCGTCTGATTGCGTATCAGTGTCGCACCGGCGTTCTGCGACGCGGCGTTTGGATTGACCAGCAGAGCCTGCTTGCGCTAGGTCTGCTGCGAAATAAAATGTCTTTTTCGTTTTGCCACGCGCACGAACAGGAGTGACAATGTCCGGAATAGAACGCGAAGCCATGGAATATGACGTCGTCATCGTCGGGGCAGGGCCGGCTGGCCTGTCAGCCGCGATCCGGCTGAAGCAACTTGACGCCGACTGCTCGGTCGTCGTGCTGGAGAAGGGATCGGAAGTTGGTGCGCATATCCTGTCAGGGGCCGTTCTGGACCCGGTCGGGCTGGATGCGCTCATCCCTGACTGGCGGAAGCGCGGTGCGCCGATCACGGTGCCTGTGCGCAAGGACAATTTTTACCTGCTGGGACCCGCAGGTCAGATCCGTATCCCGAACTGGCCAATGCCACCTTTGATGAACAACCATGGCAATTACATCGTATCCATGGCCAATGTCTGCCGCTGGATGGCAGAGCAGGCAGAGGCCCTTGGTGTCGAGATTTTCGCGGGCATGGCCTGTTCCGAGCTCGTGTATGAAGGTGACCGCGTAAAAGGGGTTGTCGCGGGAGAGTTCGGACGCAACCCCGATGGGAGCCCAGGCGAAGGATATGAGCCGGGAATGGAGCTTCATGCCAAATATGTCTTCCTGTCGGAAGGCGTGCGCGGGTCGCTTTCCAAGGAAGTGATGGCGAAATACGATCTGTCCAAAGATCATGAACCACAGAAATTCGGGCTGGGTATGAAGGAAATCTGGGAGATCGACCCAGAGAAGCACCGCGAAGGCACTGTGACGCACACGATGGGCTGGCCTTTGGGCAGCAACGCGGGCGGTGGCAGCTTCATCTACCATCTCGACAACAATCAGGTCTATGTCGGCTTCGTGGTCCATCTCAACTACGAAAACCCGTATCTTTCGCCCTATCAGGAGTTCCAGCGCTTCAAGCAACATCCGATGGTGGCAGAGCTGCTCAAAGGTGGGAAACGCGTGGCTTATGGCGCACGCGCTATCTCGGAAGGGGGGTATCAGTCGATTCCCAAACTTACGTTCCCGGGAGGTGTTCTGCTGGGATGCTCTGCCGGGCTGGTGAATGTGCCGCGGATCAAGGGCAATCACAACGCCATGCTCTCGGGAAAACAGGCAGCAGAAGCGGCACATGCGGCGATCGGCGCGGGGCGCGCAGGCGATGAACTGACCGATTACGAAATCAAGCTGCGTGATGGCCCGATCGGACGGGACCTGAAGAAAGTGCGCAACGTGAAACCGATGTGGTCGAAATATGGCCTTCTGCCGTCGCTGACGCTCGGCGGCTTTGACATGTGGACCAACACACTTGGCTTTTCAGTCTTCGGTACGATGGGGCATGGCAAGACCGATGCCGCAGCGACAGGCGAGGCGCGCAAGCACACACCGATTGATTATCCCAAAGCGGATGGCGTGCTCAGCTTTGATCGTCTGACCAATGTCGCCTATTCATTTACCAATCATGAAGAAAGTCAGCCTGCGCATCTGACGCTGAAGGATCCTGCTGTGCCAATCAGTGTCAACCTGCCCAAATACGCCGAGCCTGCGCAGCGATATTGCCCTGCCGGGGTTTACGAGGTGGTTGCGGAAGACGGAAAAGACCCGCGTTTCGTTATCAACTTCCAGAACTGCGTGCATTGCAAGACCTGCGATATCAAGGATCCCAGCCAGAATATTCATTGGGTGACGCCGCAAGGCGGAGATGGGCCGAATTATCCCAATATGTGATGGGGTCAGAGTGACGATTGGGTGAGATTACCCTGCTGAATGCAGCTTTCGGGCTCGGAGTGATTGCTTCGGCCCGCCCCCCGTCCTACTGTTATGACGAACTCATCACGACGGAGCGCCGAACTCTTGTTTTCCCTCAGCCATCTTGCACGCGCTTTCGCCTTGGCCGCAGTGTTGCCGATTGTCGCGCCAGCATCCCTGCAGGCGCAAACCGCAGATAACGCTTTTCCGTCGGGGCTCGCCGGTGCGTTCCTGACCGGGCGTCTGGCGGTCGCGTCGGATGACTTTGCGCGCATGGCGCGGAGTTATGAAAGGGCGCTTCAAGCCGATCCCGAGAATGAAGGTTTCCGCGAACTTGCGATGCAAGGCAATCTGCTGACTGGCGATCTGGAATCGGCGGCACGTTTTGCGGCCCAGGCCGTTGCACGCGACCAGGTCACGCAGGCCGCAGCGCTGATCTTGCAGGCCGATGCCTTCGCGCGTGGTGAGCATGCGGTCGTCATCGATATGCTCGATGAAGGCAAGCTTAGCGGCCCGCTGACCGATGCCATGGGCCGCGCTTGGGCAAAGCTTGGCGCGGGCAGCATGTCCGAGGCCCTTGAGGCTTTCGATGCTGCGATTGCTGAACGTGCCGAAATCGCGCCCTTTGCGCGCTATCACAAAGCGCTGGCGCTGGCGCTGGTGGGAGATATGGAGCAGGCGGCTGATATTCTGGGTGGAGATAGCGAAGAAAGGGTTAGCCTTTCGCGGCGCGGGATCGTAGCACAAATGACGATCCTGTCCCAGATTGGCAGATTTGACGAAGCACTTCAGCTCGCCGACTCGGTCTTTGGCAATGCCCCTGATG
>SKWJ01000471.1 GCA_007128995.1 Paracoccaceae bacterium | reverse complement strand
CAGGCAGATATAACTTTCGGTGATGCCGTCATGAGCATGGGTCGGGTAGATGCAGCCGGGCGCGAACAAGACAAGACCAAGGATGATCTGGTCGCTCAGCACCGGGCCATTTGGCCCCAGAATCTCTGCATAGGCATATTTCTGATCCAGCCCGCGCGGAACCTTTTCATACCCGTATTGCCATGACAGGCTGCTCTTTATCCCGTCAATTGTGCGGATCACACGGCTCATCGAGGCGTCGCGCCCGTTGTCCAGCGCGCGGCGCAGATGATTGGTGACAGGTTTGCTCGCAGCATCACTCAGGCGAAGTGGCGGCTTTGCGCGCAGAACACCAGTGACCTTCTCGCGCACAAGGCGCTGATGGGCGCGAATTTTCGCGCTGCCGCCAGCTGGAATTGTCCGGTACATTTCCAGAAAATCCCGCAGCAGATAGCCAAGCGCAGGCGTGTCGGTCAGTTGTGTGACGGGCGGGTCAGTCTCCATGCTTCAGACATGCGCCAAAATGGCCCTGCCTGCACAGCCAGGCGCGACACGAATCTGCCTCGCAGCGACGCGCGGGCGGTGCCAGCAAAGCGGCAGCACTCCGGGGACAACCGCGCGCCGGGCGCTACTTTGTCAGACAGGCACCGGGAGAGTGGCCCCCGATCAAGCCGGGTTGATGCGCGCCAAGCTGCGTCCTCGATCCCGCGCGTTGTAGCTTTGCTGCCGCAACCTGATTGGTGGACGCTCTAGACCAGCCGCGACACCTCGACCGCCGCGCGGATGAAATCTGCAAACAGCGGATGTGGTGCGAAGGGCTTGGATTTCAGTTCCGGATGAAACTGTACCCCGATAAACCACGGATGATCTTCATGCTCGACGATCTCGGGCAGTTTTCCATCCGGGGACATGCCCGAAAAGGTCAGGCCCTTGCCTTCCAGCGCATCGCGAAATCTGGTGTCGACTTCATAGCGATGGCGGTGGCGCTCTTCGATCCGTGTGCTGCCGTAAATCTGGGCCACGCGCGACCCTTCTTTCAGCTGCGCATCATAGGCACCAAGGCGCATCGTGCCGCCCTTGTCATCACTGACCTTGCGCGCGACAATATGGTTGCCCTGCACCCATTCCTTCAGGTGGTAGACGACCGGCGTAAAGCGCTTGGCCCCGGCTTCATGATCAAACTCTTCCGAGCCCGCATCCTTGATCCCGGCCAGACTGCGCGCGGCCTCGATGCACGCCATCTGCATGCCCAGACAGATGCCGAAATAGGGGATCTTCTTTTCGCGCGCATAGGTGGCTGCCCTGATCTTGCCTTCGGTCCCGCGTTCGCCAAAACCACCCGGAACCAGAATCGCATGATAGGCTTCCAGCGCGGGGCCGGGGTCTGCGCTGTCAAAGACGCTTGCGTCTATCCAGTCGACCTGCACGCGCACGCGGTTGGCGATACCGCCATGCACGAGCGCTTCCTTGATTGACTTGTAGGCATCTTCCAGTTGCACATATTTGCCCACAATGGCGATGCGCACCTCGCCTTCGGGGTTGTGCAGGCGGTCCAGAACATCTTCCCACCGGTCCAGATTGGGGCGTGGCGCGGGGTTGATGCCGAACGCATCCAGCACCGCCTGATCAAGGCCCGCCATGTGATAGGCAAGCGGCGCCTCGTAGATGGATTTCAGGTCATAGGCGGGGATCACGGCTTCGGGCCGGACATTGCAGAAAAGTGCGATCTTCTGGCGCTCCTTCTCCGGGATCGGCTGTTCGGACCGGCACACAAGGATATCGGGCGCGATGCCGATGGATTGCAACTCCTTGACAGAATGCTGTGTGGGCTTGGTTTTCAACTCTCCGCTTGCGGCCAGATAGGGCAACAGCGTCAGGTGCATGAAAATGCACTGGCCGCGCGCGCGCTCATGGCTGAACTGGCGGATCGCCTCAAAAAAGGGCAGGCCCTCGATATCGCCCACTGTGCCGCCAATTTCGCAGAGCATGAAGTCGACCTCATCCTCTCCGATCGCCAGAAATTCCTTGATCTCGTTGGTGACATGCGGGATGACCTGAATTGTCTTGCCCAGATAATCGCCACGGCGCTCTTTCTCCAACACATTGGAGTATATGCGCCCCGAAGAGACCGAATCAGTCCTGCGCGCGGCGACGCCAGTGAAACGCTCGTAATGTCCAAGGTCGAGATCGGTTTCCGCGCCATCATCGGTCACGAATACTTCGCCATGCTCGAAAGGCGACATCGTGCCCGGATCGACATTCAGATAGGGGTCCAGTTTGCGCAAGCGCACCGTGAAGCCACGCGCCTGCAACAGCGCCCCCAGCGCAGCAGATGCGAGGCCCTTGCCCAGCGAGGAAACCACACCACCTGTAATGAAAATATACCGCGCCATCTGTCCGCGTCCCCCGTGAATCTGTCTTTTGCGATCAGCGCGCCTGCAATCTGGCAACGATCATCACGGGATTAAAGCTATACGCCACAAAGACCATCAGCGCAAGACAGCCGCAATATGAAGCGGAAGAAAAACCCCGGCCCTACTAAGCGTAGTAGAAACGCTCAATCAATCGGGGGCGGCGCCAGCGAGTCGTCCGTTGCCGGCGGGGGCAGCAGACTGTCCGACAACGGGGCCGTCGGAAGTGAAGGCGCGCTTGGCGCAGTCGGTGTGCCCAGACGGTCCAGAACCGATGTTGTCGACGATTGTTGTGCAGCGATGATTGTCAGTGTCAGTGAGGTTGCGATAAACGCGACCGCCAATCCCCATGTCAGCTTTGCCATGGCCGTCAGGGGTGGACGCCCTGCCCCGGGTGCACCGTCCCCACCGCCAATACCCAGCCCGCCACCTTCAGAGCGCTGCACAAGCACGACGCCGATCAGCGACAATGCAAGCAGGAGATGGACAATCAGCACGACATTCTGCATCAGGACAACCCGTCTTTTGACATGCGGCCTACTTAGGCGCTGTATGGGTCTGCCGCAACCCCTCTTTCTTTCTCTCGCCTGCGCCTATTTCGGGTTTCGCATGCCGCGCTCTGGCGGTATCAGGGCTGAAGCACTGCTTATTGCGGAAGGAAAGTCTTATGGCCAATGTCGTGGTGGTCGGCGCCCAATGGGGTGACGAGGGGAAAGGCAAGATCGTGGACTGGCTGTCCGAACGTGCCGATGTCGTGGCACGGTTTCAGGGGGGCCATAATGCCGGACAT
>SKWJ01000302.1 GCA_007128995.1 Paracoccaceae bacterium | reverse complement strand
TACCCTACACCCATTCTGGGGTTCTGGCCTCCAGCCTTGCGATGGACAAGGAGCGGTGCAAATCCGTATTTCGCGCCACAGGGCTACCCGTTGTCGCGTCGTTGATTGCCCCGAAGGCAGAGGTGATGGCGGCACACGCGATGGCGCCACCTTATGTCGTAAAGCCCAATAACGAAGGCAGCTCGGTCGGGGTTTATCTTGTTGCAGAGGGCGCGAACGCGCCGCCGCAGCTTGCGCCGGACATGCCGGATCTGGTCATGGTTGAAGCCTTTGCACCCGGACGCGAGCTGACGGCCACCGTCATTGGCGATCGGGCACTGGCCGTGACTGATATCCTGACCGATGGCTGGTATGATTACACGGCAAAATATACGCCGGGCGGATCACGGCATATCGTCCCTGCTGATCTGCCTTCCGAAATCGAATCCGCCTGCCTTGACTATGCGCTTCGGGCGCATGTGGCGTTGGGGTGCAGAGGGGTCAGCCGGACCGATTTCCGATGGGACGAGTCGCGTGGGCTTGAGGGGCTGGTCCTTTTGGAAACCAACACACAGCCCGGAATGACACCCACCTCGCTCGTGCCAGAGCAGGCGGCGCATTGCGGGATCAGTTTTGCGGAACTGTGTCGCTGGATTGTGGAGGATGCCTCATGCGATCGGTGAGACAGATCAACACATGGGAGCCATGCCTGACTGCACCCGAAGCGGCCGAGGACAGCGCGGAGAGTGTGGAAATCACACCGACGGCTGCGCTTCGAGAGTTGAGTTTCTGGGATCATCTGGGGGCCACGCGCGCAGACGAATACGCACGCGAGGAAATTTTGCCGGGAATGGTCCTGCCGGCGCGGCCTGTTCCGCTGGGCCCATCGCAGGGCGCGCGTCTGCCGATGGGGGATATGTCCGCAGTTCACGGGTTCAGCCTTACTGAATCGCTGAACACGCCCGACACTGTTTCCGACACAGTGCGGTGTCCGCAGCGCAAGGACCTTGAACTGGTGCAAGCTGCAACAATGCTGGGCCGCCATTCTGACGGATTACCGCCGCGTGAGGCTCTGGCACCCAATGTGCCACATCTGAGTGTCGCGGGAGAGCCTTTGGCCAAACAGCGCCTCAGGCGCGGAAGTGGTCGGCTGGCCTACCGGCTTCAACGCATGTGGCTGACGCCCGGATATCGGCTTGCGTTCAAATATGGTGTTCCGATCGTGTCGATCGTGCTGGCTGTCGGTCTCTTTCTGGCAGATGAGGGACGGCGCGCCATGATCGTCTCGCAATATGATGCGGTTCGCGATGCAATCATCGACCGTCCGGAATTCATGGTGACGGAACTGTCGCTTCCGGAAATGTCGCCAGAGCTTGATTTTACACTGCGTCAGCAGCTGGATATCAACCTGCCGCAATCGTCATTCCGTCTGGACCTGGACGCCTTGCGCGCAGAGGTGGAACAACTGGACTGGGTGCGGTCCGCCGATCTGCGGCTTCTGTCGGGTGGGACGCTCGCGCTGTCGGTGACCGAACGCGTGCCAGCAATCCTCTGGCGGTCCGGCGATGCCCTCGAGTTGCTGGACACGGAAGGGGTGCGTGTTGCCTATGTTGCGCAACGCAGTTTGCGCGCTGACCTTCCACTGATCGCTGGAGCGGGTGCCAATGCGCATGTCTCGGAAGCGCTTGAAATACTCGACGCAGCCGCACCCCTTGGCCCGCGCGTTCTGGGGCTGATCCGGATGGGCGAACGCCGTTGGGATGTGGCGCTGGATCGTGGCCAGCGCATCCGGCTGCCCGAAGTCGGTGGCGTTGCGGCGCTGGAGCGTGTGATCGCGCTGGATCAGGCGCAGGACCTTCTGGCGCGTGATTTGCTGGTCGCAGATTTACGCAACCCCGCGCGCCCGGTTCTTCAGATCAGCGCAGGGGCAATGGACACCTTGCAAGACATTCGTTCCCAATCCATGGAGGCCTCGCAGTGATTTCTGACCCTTATGCCTCGCAGCGCGCCATGCGCCAGATGCGCCGCGCCGCAATGCAGCGTGGCGTTGTGGCAGCGCTAGACATCGGAACCTACAAGATCGCGGCGCTTGTGCTGAAGCTCGATCCGGACTCTGGATTGCGCGACCATCCCGGCATTGGCAACATGGCGGGGCAGGCGGCCTTTCGGGTGATCGGCGCAGGCACGACCCGTTCGCGCGGTATCCGGTTCGGCGAAGTCTCGGCCATGGCCGAAACCGAAAGTGCGATGCGGACCGCTTTGCAGGCCGCACAGAAGATGGCGCAGACGCGTGTCGATCATGTCATGGTCTGCTTCTCGGGCGGGAATGTGCGTTCTTACGGGCTGGCCGGTGAGGCGGATATCGCGAATGGCACAGTTGCAGAGAACGACATCGCGCGTGTCATGGCCGCTTGCGAGATGCCGGATTTCGGGGCTGGGCGCGAAGTGCTGCATGCCCAACCGATCAACTTTGCGCTCGATGACCGGACAGGACTGTCAGATCCGCGCGGACAAAGTGGGCGCGCCCTTGCATGTGACATGCATCTTCTGACTGTTGATGCCAGCCTTGTTCAGAATGTGTGCAATTGTCTGAAACGTTGTGATGTCGAGTTGGCGGGGATCGTTTCCAGCGCCTATGCCACAGGTATGGCGTCGCTGGTCGAAGATGAGCAGGAGCTTGGGGCTGCCAGTGTTGATCTGGGCGCCGGGTCGTCAAGCCTGTCAATCTTCATCAAGAAACACATGATCTATGCGGATACCGTTCGGATGGGCGGGGCGCATGTGACGTCAGATATCTCGAAGGGGCTGCAAATCGACTTTGGAACTGCCGAACGTATCAAGACAGTTCATGGCGGAGTTCAGGCCACATCGATGGATGACCGTGAAATGATTGAGCTGACAGGCGATAGCGGTGACTGGGAGAAGGACCGGCGACGCGTCAGCCGCGCCGAGTTGATCGGAATCATGCGCCCAAGGATCGAGGAAATTCTTGAAGAGGTCCGGGCGCGGCTGGACGCCGCCGGGTTCAGTCATCTGCCCAGCCAGCAGGTGGTGCTGACGGGCGGTGGCGCTCAGGTCCCCGGGGTTGACAGTCTGGCCGCGCGCATCTTCGGCCAGCAGGTGCGGCTGGGTCGGCCAGTGCGCGTGCGGGGCCTTCCGCAGGCTGCGGCCGGACCGGCCTTCTCAAGTGTTGTCGGGCTCAGTCTGCTGGCCAC
>SKWJ01000221.1 GCA_007128995.1 Paracoccaceae bacterium | reverse complement strand
CGAAGACTCAAGACACTCGGTGGCCTCACGCCCTACGAATACATCTGCAAGCTCTGGACTTCAGAGCCGAACAGATTCATCGTCAATCCGATCCACCAGATGCCGGGACTGAACACCTAACATGGCCCCGCTCTACGCGGAGCAAACCTCAACCCACGGAGCCGTCGCCTGAGAAATGTGCGAAAGATCTTTGACACTACCCAGATACCGCTCGACATTGCGGAGCGCCGCTGCACGGTAGCCTTCAAACTGCGCGATCTTGCCCTGCGCCAACCGCGTGCCGCGCTCGCAAGGGCGAGCATGGGCACCGACCTCAGGCGTCAGCGCATAGATACCCTGCGCACCCATCACAAGCGCGAGTGCGTGCATCCGCGTCTTTGCGCTCCAAAGGGTTCAAGATTCGAAATATGATTAGCGACTGGACCCTGTAGCTTGTTCCGGCAGAAGCGCACCCTCGTGAAATGCCGATAGTCCCATCCGGCGGCGCCAGTGATGCGCGATATCAGAGCGCCGCGCAAACCAGACATCTTGATATGCTGACATCTGACGCAAGAGCGACTCTAGCCCCGCGACACGGCCGGGCCGTCCAATGATCCGCAGATGCAGGCCGATTGACAGCATCCGCGGCAGCGTTTCCCCTTCGCCATACAGTTGATCAAAAGCGCCCATGCAGTAGCGCGCGAAATCTTCCGGAAAAATGAAACCGCCGCTGTTGGTGAAGCGCATGTCGTTTGTGTCAAACGCATATGGGAGGACCACATGTGGCACGCCATTCACAGTCTCCATCCTTGGCAGATCGTCATCATAGACATCGCTATCATAAAGAAAGCCGCCTTTTTCAACGAGCAGCCTACGGGTATTCACCGAAGACGAAGAGCGCGTGTGCCATCCCAGAGGACGCCTGCCACATGCGGCCTGGATCATCTTTACAGTCCGGGCGATGACGGCGCGCTCCTTATCCTCCTCCATGCTGTGATGTTGTTCCCATCGGTAGGAATGTGCGCTGATCTCGTGACCTCGGGCCACAATATCCCGCGCCAGCCAAGGCGACCGTTCCAGTGCGCGTGCGCAACAACTGAAGGTAGCCCGGATGCCGTAGCGTTCCAGCAAGCCAACAATCCGCCAGTAGCCCGCGCGGGTCCCATAGGCAAAATGGCTTTCCATGCACAAATCGGGTCGCTCAGGCACGTTTTCCACGATTTCATGCACAGATTCGTTGCGCTCGTCGCCATCACCGATGCTGAGTTCAGCGCCCTCCTCGACATTGACGACGAAGGACACGGCTAGCCTTGCCTGTCCTGGCCATTGCGGATGTGGCGGTGTCGCACCATAGCCTTCAAGATCGCGTCGGTCCTGCCTGCTTTCTGTCATCGGGTCTTCCATTCACTCTCTTGTTGAATTGCGCTGCACAAGGGCGCAGTCCCGGCGCGTTCGAGTGCCAGCGCCACAGCGGCACTGACCGGGTCGATGACGGGCACGACCCCCTCTGTCGCCAACACCCGGGCTGCGCCGGCAAGCGGTCCGCGGCCAACAATGATCTGCTGCGCGCCGGCGGCACGCGCTGTGTCGATCAATGTTGCCAAAGCCTGTTGCGTTTGGACTGGATCAGCCATCAATGTGGCAGGATCACACGTGTCCGGGGTGAACACGCCGCAAAACAAGGGCCCGACGCTATGGGCCTGCGCTTGCTGCCGGATGGACCCGACCAGCGCGGGTGTTGTCGTGATCACGGCGCAGGGCAGTGCGTTGCGGTAGGCTGCCTCGAACGAAGCTTCGCCAAAGCCCGTGACCGGCATGTCCAGACAGTCGCGCAACTCGTCACATCCGGGATCACCGAATCCGGCCACGATAGCCCCGTCACAAGGCGGCATCAACGGCACCAACGCCAGAATGAGACTGGCGGCGTGGCGTAAGCTTTCGGGGTCAAGGATCAGTGCAGCCCCGCTTCGCGCCGTCAATGCGGTGATGTGTACTGAAGGCGGCGCGCAAAGTCGGGCCAGTGCCAGTATCTCCTGCGTGACAGCTTCGCTGGTGTTCGGATTGATCATGACCAGCGCCGTGGCGGGCCTTGTTTGCACAGCCAAATCTTGCGCGGTCAATGGGCCGCCTCTGTCTTGGTGTCTGGCGCCTTGCGCCATGTTTTCCAACCCGACCACAGCAAGACCAGAATGCAGACCGACAGGATGCTTGCACTGATCGGACGTTCGATGAAAACGGCAAGATCACCGCGAGACAGGACAAGCGCCCGGCGGAAATGTTCTTCCATCAGGGGGCCAAGGATAAAGCCCAGCAGCAGCGGGGCAGGTTCGAAATTCAGCCGCGACAGGACATAGCCAAGCGCCCCGATGATTGCGACCAGATATATATCAAACGGGTTCCCATTAACGCTGTACACGCCTAGGCAAACGAAAATCAGGATTGCAGGATAAAGCATGCGGTATGGAATGCGCAGCAGACTTAGCCAGAGGCCGATCAGGGGAATGTTCAGCACCAGAAGCAGAAGATTGCCGATGACAAAGCTTGCAATCAACCCCCAGAAGATCTGTGGATGCTGGTCAATCAGCAACGGCCCCGGGGTGATGCCGTGAATGATGAGCGCCCCCATGATAAGCGCCATGGTTGCATCTCCGGGGATACCCAGCGACAGGGTTGGCACGAAAGAGGTCTGTGCGGCCGCATTGTTTGCGGCCTCTGGTCCAACTACGCCTTCAATCGCACCATTGCCGAATTCTTCCGCGAGCCGCGATGTGCGTTTTTCGATCGCATAGGCGATGAAAGACGCCATTGTCAGACCCGCGCCCGGCAGGGCGCCAAAGAAACCGCCAACGCCAGTGCCACGCAGGATTGCAGGCCAGGATCGGGAAAGATCAGGCCGCGTGGGCACCATCGATCTGAATGTCACCTTGCCGATGGGCTTGCGCCCACTGCTTCCCACCGCATTGCTGATGATATCCGCAATGGCAAAAAGTCCCATCGCAATCGCAATCAGATTGATCCCGTCATACAGTTCTACAAAGCCGAAATCAAAGCGCGAGACGCCGGAATTCACATCGGTTCCCACCATGCTCAGCACAAGGCCCAGAACCACCATCGCCGCGCCCTTCAGAAGCGAGGTCGAGAGTGTCGCGGCTGACAACAACCCCAGCAGCATGATCGCAAAATACTCGGCAGATCCGAATTGCAGCGCAAATTCGG
>SKWJ01000538.1 GCA_007128995.1 Paracoccaceae bacterium | reverse complement strand
GTCAGAATACGCAAACCCGCCCCCGCAGGCACTTGGCCGCAAAAGGGCTGGCCAGCCGCGGCACGCCCTGCAAGCAGGGGAAGCGTGTAGGGCCCCGGCCCTGTCAGGCTGTCATGCGCAAACCCATAGCCATCGACAGCCGAATTGGCGCTTGGCGGATTGGCGCGGCGCGCATGACAGGGCCGCGCCAGAACCCGCCCACCCGCATCACGGGTCGGAAGCTCTTCTATCCGGGTCAGCGGGTGCAGGGCGCTGCGCAGCTTTTCCAGCGCCAGATCCACAGGCACCCAGTCCACCCCTTGCGGCATTGCAAAACAGTCATTGCGCAGTCGGGGCGGTGTCAGATCCAGATCCGACACCTCGGCCAGCAGCGCAGGCGCATGGCCCGCGCCAAGGATCCAGCCTTCCTCGACCAGCAGGTCGCGCGGCGCCGGGGCATCCAGCAGCAGGGCCATATCCGCGCGGTGAAATGCCCGCGCCAGAATATCCACTTGCGCCGCATCCTTGCAGGCATATCCCTGCACTTTTTTTACTGCCGGATCGATCAGCGACAGATATGTTTCGGCCAGCACGACAGGCGCGGCCTGCCCCTCCATCGGCCAGACAGCCAGCTGGCCCGCAAAGGCGCGCCGCAACGCGGCCAGATGCGCCTGCCCCAACAGGCTTTGCGACCCGACAGACCCTGTCGTATACAATTTCCACATCGGATGCGCCCCGGCGCAAAGGCGCTCGGTTTCGCGCAGTTCCGCCAGCCCATGCCCGGCGCGCGCTGTCCCCTTTGCGGGCAGGTCTGGCAGATCATGGCTGTTCGGACGCCCCCAGAACGGCCCCAGCCCCGGAAAGGCCCGGTTCATCCGGGCGGCAATCTCGAACCGGTTGTTGCGGTTGCGCGGATCATCCTCGATCCGCGCGGCCAGCCAGTCCCAGACCGCCAGCGCCGAAGCCTGCCCTGTCAGGCGCTCTGCAAACCCGCGCGGGAAGCCGAATCCGATATCAAAGGCAAGCAGCAGCCGTTCACCCGCGCCAAGGGCTGCGTCAATCTCTGCATGCAGCACATCCATGGTCGCCGCGCGGGTTGCGATATTCTCGGGCCCGCGCGCAATCGTTCCCGCACGCCCGACCCAGATCGAATCCGCGCCCAGCTTGGGGCTGGAATTGGCCGACCAGTCGACCACAAGGACACGATCAAACCCTGCGCTCATGCCATCATCCCCAGATCGCGCAAGATGAAATCGGCGATTGCCGGTGTGTCATCCAGTGGCAATACCGGGCAGGCCAGCCCCTCCAGCGCCACATCGGAGGCCACCGCCCGGATGGTCGGGTTCTGGCGCGCCAGCAGATCGCGCCCCGCCGCCTGACGGTGCGCTTCGATCTTGGGATGATCGCTGCGCTTGTAGCCTTCGATCAGAACCAGATCGACCGGCGACAGCTGTGCCAGCAAACTGTCGAGGCTTGGTTCAGGGTCGCCGCGCAATTCATGCATAAGCGCCCAGCGCAACGGTGACGACAAAATCACTTCCTGCGCCCCTGCGCTGCGGTGGCGATAGCTGTCTGTGCCCGGCACATCGATCTGGGTTGCGTGATGGGCATGTTTCACGGTCGAGACACTCAGACCACGCCCGACCATCTCGACGACAAGACGTTCCATCAACCCGGTCTTGCCGGTATTCTTCCAGCCTGTCACGCCATATAGGGTCATGCCTGCCTCACAAGTTCCTCGGCAGTCCCGATATCTTCAGGCGTGTTGATATTGAAGAAGGGATCGAACGGGTCAGACGCGAATTCTGCGCACCCTGCGCCATGCGCATCGGTCCACAGCACGACCTTGCGCAACCCCCCCTGCAACGCGCTGCGCAGATCCGCGCGCAGCGCAACCGGCCACAGGCCGAATGTCGGATGCCGCCACAATTTGCCCTCCATGCGCGAGGCTGCCAGCGCCAGCCCCGAAGGGCCCGCCGCTGCGCGCAGGCGCGCCACCAGATCACGCGGGAAGAAGGGCGTGTCAGCCGCAACCGAAACCACCGCCTCTGCGCCTTGCTCTGCCGCCCAGTCCATGCCCGCCAGCACCCCGGCCAGCGGGCCGGGCCAGTCGGGCAGCGAATCGGGAATGACCGGCAGGCCAAACATGTCAAACCGCGCCGGATCGCCATTTGCGTTCAGCGCCATCCCCGCCACTTGCGGCCCCAGCCTGTCGATCACATGCGCCAGCAGGGGTCTTCCGGCGACACTGCGCAACCCCTTGTCACCGCCGCCCATCCGCGTCGCCTGTCCGCCCGCCAGAATGACACCCAGCGCAGCGCTCATCGCTCGGCCCCCTTGCGGCGGTGCTTGCGGTCCTCCTCGGGGATCTGGGCAAGATCGGTATCGCGGATCAACCGCTCTTCGCCCGACAGGCAGATGAACCGCTGGCCGCGCATCCGCCCGATCAGCGTCAGGCCGACCTGCCGCGCAATCTCGACCCCCCATGCCGTGAACCCCGAGCGTGACGCCAGCACCGGAATGCCCATCTGCGCTGTCTTGATCACCATCTCGGATGTCAGACGCCCTGTGGTATAAAGGATCTTGTCAGCCCCCTCCACGCCATGTTTCAGCATCCACCCGGCGACCTTGTCGACGGCATTGTGGCGCCCGACATCTTCCATATAGACCAGCATCTGATCGCGGGCGCACAGAACCGTGCCATGTATCGCCCCGGCTTCCAGATAGAGCGACGGGGCCGTGTTGATGGATTTGGCCAGCGCATAAAGCCAGCTTGTGCGGATCTCGGCCCGCGGCAGGGTCAGCCCTTCCAGACCTTCCATCATGTCGCCAAAGACAGTGCCCACGGCGCAGCCCGATGTGCGGGTTTTCTTCTTCACCTTCTCTTCATAGCTTGTCTGCCGTGCCGTGCGCACGACCACCACGTCAAGATCCTCGTCATATTCGACCGCGGTGATCGTGTCATCAGCCAGCAACATCCCCTGATTGCGCAGAAAGCCCAGCGCCAGATAGTCCGGGTAATCCCCGATTGTCATCGCTGTCACGATCTCCTGCGCATTCAGGAAAATCGTCAACGGACGCTCTTCCACCACGCGGATGCTCTGGACAGCGCCGGTGTGATCATGCCCTTCGACCGCGCGGGTCAGGCGCGGATTGTCGGGATTGGGAAAATGGCGGGGGGGTACTGGCATTGCCATCTGGTCCTGCGGCTGGTTTCGGT
>SKWJ01000408.1 GCA_007128995.1 Paracoccaceae bacterium | reverse complement strand
TATGCCGAGGCCGCGGCCTACCCGGATGCATCCGAAGTCGACATGCATGTTTACGCGGCCTGAGGAGAGAGCAAAATGCGCGAGATAACGCTATCACAGGCTGTGAACGAGGCCATCGCCGAGGAAATGCGCCGCGATCCTACTGTCTTTTTGATGGGCGAGGATGTGGCGGAAGCCGGTACACCGTTCAAGGTGCTGTCCGGTCTGGTCGAGGAATTCGGAACCGGGCGCGTGATCGATACGCCGATTTCCGAGCCGGGCTTTGTCGGTCTGGCTGTCGGGGCAGCGATGACCGGCGCGCGCCCCATTGTGGACCTGATGTTCGGTGATTTCATCTATCTGGTCATGGATCAGCTCTGCAATCAGGCCGCCAAGCAGCATTACATGTCGGGCGGCAAGTTGTCGGTCCCGATGGTGTTGCGGACCAACATGGGCGCCACGCGCCGCTCTGCCGCGCAGCACAGCCAAAGCTTGCAGGCGCTGGTCGCCCATATTCCGGGGCTGAAAGTGGCGATGCCATCCTCGGCCTATGAGGCCAAGGGGTTGATGAAAACCGCCATCCGCGACAACAACCCTGTCGTGATATTCGAAGACAAGCTGATGTATCAGGACAAGGCCGCTGTACCGGAAGAGGAGTATCTCATCCCCTTCGGCCAGGCCCATGTGAAGCGGGTCGGGCGTGATATCACGCTCATCGGCACCTCATCCATGGTGCAGGTGGCCGAAAAAGCCGCCGAGATGCTGGAAGCCGAGGGGATCAGCGCCGAAGTGATCGACCCGCGCACCATCGTTCCGCTGGACGAGGCGACGCTTCTGGAAAGCGTGAAGAAAACCAGCCGCGCGATTGTCATTGATGAGGGCCATCAGAGCTATGGGGTGACGGCGGAAATCGCCAGCCGCCTCAATGAGAAGGCCTTCTACCATCTGGACGCACCCGTGCTGCGCATGGGGGCGATGGATGTGCCTGTGCCGTTCTCGCCAGCGCTGGAGGATCTGACCGTGCCGACACCCGAGCAGGTGGCCGCCAACGCGCGCAGGCTTTGCGCCGGGGAGCTGATCCATGCCGCATGACGTGACAATGCCTCAACTGGGCATGGCACAGGATGCGGGCAAGATCGTGTCCTGGCTTAAATCGCCGGGCGATAAGGTGGCCAAGGGTGATGCATTGTTCGAGGTGGAAACCGACAAGGCCACGATGGAGGTGGAGGCGCAGGCAAGCGGCTTTCTGACCCATGTTACGGCGGCTGAAGGCGAGGATGTGCCTGTTGGCCAAGCCATCGCACGCATATCCGACAGCGCCGAGGAAGATACGCCTGCCACAGCGCCCCAACCGCAAGCAGATGCCCCGGACACCCTGCCCGAGGGCAAAACGATCACCATGCCGCAACTTGGCATGGCCCAAGATAGCGGCGTGCTGGTCGGCTGGCTGGTGGAGTTGGGCGCACAGGTCAGCGCGGATGATCTGCTGTTCGAGGTGGAAACCGACAAGGCCACGATGGAAGTGCCCGCAGGTGCGCGCGGCTATCTGGCGGCAACGCTGGCGCAGGCCGGCGACGCCGTGCCGGTGGGTCGGGCCGTGGGTATCATCTCGACCAGCAAGCCCGATGCGCCCGTCGCGCGCGCGATGACCGCAGCGGCATCTGCGCCGAAAGCGGATGCGAAACCGGAAGCCACACCCGCCCCGGCCAAACCAAGCCCAGCCAAACCCGCCCCTGCCGCGCGGACTGTGGCAGGATACACACCACAACCCTCAGGGGCGCGTATTCTCGCCTCGCCCAAGCTGCGCCGTATCGCGCTGGAAAAGGGGCTGGATCTGGCGCGGCTGGTGCAGGCAGGCCATCCGCAGCCCTATCATTTCCGCGATCTTGAGGTTCTGGAGCATCTGCCCACTGCAAACCCCACCGTGCAACCCGGTGCGGCCGAGCATGCCTTGCAGCTTGAGGCGGAGTGCGCGCAGGACGGCTTCGCCCCCTTTATCGCCTGGGCTGCCGATGCACAGGGACTGCACGATGGCGATGCGCTGCTCGCTGGGCTTGCCGGGGCCAGTCTGGGCCGGGCGGCAACTGTCGCTGTGGACCGCTTTGGCGCAAGCCGCGTTTATAATGTGCCTGCCGGGCGCAGCCTGTCGGCGGTCACGCCCTCGGACGCCGGGCCTGACCTGCGCCTGCGCGATCTGCGCATGAGTCCGCTCAGTTCCGTCGTTATGGGTGCAGAGGATGTGCCAGTGCTGACGCTTCTCAGAAAGGGAGATGGCCTTGTGCTGGTGCTGGAATGCACCCCTGCGCAACTGGCCCCGGACGCCGCAATCGCCCTTTTGTCCGAATTTGCAGGGCGCATGCATGACCCGCTGCGTCACCTGCTTTAACCCCCCGTCACGAGGCATACATGGATAATACCGATCTTTATATCAACGGCACATGGCACAAGACGGATGAACGCTTTGACGTGATCAACCCCGCAACGGAAGAGGTGCTGGCCTCGGTCGCGTCTGCTGACATTGCCGATGCGGACAAGGCGCTGAATGCAGCAGGGGCGGCGATGGCCGACTGGGCCGCACGCACCCCGCGTGCACGCTCGGAAGTGTTGCGCAAAGCGTGGGAATTGATGACCGCAAGGCTGGACCACTTTGCGCGCCTGATAACGCTGGAGAACGGCAAGGCGCGCGCGGACGCCATGGGCGAGGCGACCTATGCGGCCGAATTCTTCCGCTGGTTCGCAGAAGAGGCCGTGCGCGCGGACGGGATGATCACCCATGCGCCCAGTTCCGGCGCGCGGATCATCGTGCAGCACAAGCCCGCAGGGCTGGCTGTGCTGATCACACCCTGGAACTACCCGGCGGCGATGGGCACACGCAAGATCGCGCCCGCGCTCGCGGCTGGTTGCGGGGTCATCCTCAAGCCCGCCTCGGAAACCCCCCTGACCATGCTGGCGCTGATGCCGCTTCTGGAAGAGGCCGGCGTGCCACCGGGGCTGGTCAATGTGCTGCCGTCGAAGCGCACGGGTGCGCTGGTCGATCACCTGCTGCATGATCCCCGCGTGCGCGTGGTCAGCTTTACCGGGTCCACTGGCGTCGGGCGCACTCTCTTGAAATCTGCTGCCGATCAGGTGCTGAAACCGGCGATGGAACTGGGCGGCAATGCGCCCGTGATCGTGTTCGACGATGCCGATATGGACGTGGCAATTGAAGGCACAATGCTGGCCAAGATGC
>SKWJ01000389.1 GCA_007128995.1 Paracoccaceae bacterium | reverse complement strand
TGGATGTCATTGTAATCCACCCCCGCCGCATAAAGCCGCGGAAGCCTGTCCCGAAGTGTTTCGACAAGAAGATCATCGGCCATGCTGTGCTTCTCCTGCGTCCTGCTGCCCCCGACCTCTTGGCGGGCAAGTCGATGAAAAAATTAATCGTAGGTTGACATAACAATCATCGATAGTCTATCTCATCATCGCAAGATCGTTCCAAACCTGAAGGAGGTCTCGCATGCTTGGTCACAATATCCGAGAGGATCTGGCGATGGCGTGCCGCGTGCTGGCATCCCACCGAATCATCGACCTTTGGGGCCACCTCAGCGTCCGGATCCCGCGCAGCGAGCATATTCTGATGACCCCACGGTTTGGCCGGGCTGCCTGGCCGCGCGGACTGTTATCATCGCAGATGCTCGTGGTGGATCTGGATGGAACCATTATCGACGGCGATGGAGAACTGCCCGTTCAGGCCATGGCGGATCTTGCACTGTATCGCCGCGACCCCGAAGCGGGGGCCTGTATGTGTTTCGCACCAAAATTCGCAATGGCCGCCGCGATTGCGGGGTTCGACCTGAAACCCATGACCCATATGGAATCGTTCATCGCTTATGACATGCAGGTCTGGAAGTCGCCGGAACTCGCGAATACTCCGGCAGCGGTCGACGATCTTGCAGCTTCTCTCTCCGCATCAATCGCTGTTCAGCAGCCCGGAGTAGCAGCCTGGGTCAAGGGAAAATCGATCCTTGAAGCGCTGCTCGCCGCTTATCATCTGGAATATCTGGGCCAACAGAACAGTATCATCGCGAACATGGACGTGACAACGCTGTGCGCGCGCGCGGATTCCGAAAAAATGTGGCGCCAGTTCGCGGGCTGGGACCACTATGTCGATTTCTTTCTGTCCCTTGATCCGGGTCCGCTGCCCCATCCGGCCGCAGCGCTCGACGGAATTGAGGACGCGGACGAAAATCGGCGCATCCGGGAAGCAACGAGCATCGCCTGCAAGTCGCTGTGGGAACGCGACACGCTTGTCGCGTTCCTTGAGCATGTCAGCCATCGGCTGCCGCAAGACGATCGAATGATCATCAGCCCGGCCAAGAACTTCGCAAAGGTCGAATCCGAAGACATGTGCGTGACCGATTTGCGCGGCAACTGGATCGACGGACCGAAACCGCCGGGCTACAAATTCTTTCATGCCCAGATTCTTGCGGAACGCCCTGATGTTCAGGCCATCGTTCACACACATGATCTGTATGGCCGCAGCTATGCCCTGTCCCGTCATCAACTGATCCCGATGGCACGCCTCGGGCTGGATGTCGCGATGCGACCGTTACCGATCTATCCGCGCTGTGATCTGATCGTGGATTCGGATGTGCGCCGCGATGTGATCAACCTGCTAGGCGCCGGCCCTATCGTCCATGAAGCGTGCCATGGCACGGATTTTGTCGCCGAAACGCTTGAAAAGGCCCTGGTCGATGCAATCCAGCGCGAGCAGTTTCTGGAACTTGATCACCTTGCGCGGCGCTTCGGGGGCGTCAATCCGATGCCGACAGCGCGTGACAGGATCGCCGCGCAAGAGTTCTCAAGCAATGACTGGTGGTGGTTCTACACCGCTGAAATCAACGCCCCGCGTCGCAGTGCTGCGGGTCTGTGATCACGCTGCCACCTTAGAGGAGGGTCCGCAACAATGACCATGACGACGGAGCAGATGCGCGCGCAACTGCATGAGGTTCTGGGGGCATGCCCCATTCCCGATGCAGCACTCGATCAATATGCCACGATCATCGCCGGTCTGTCAGGCACGATCTGCAACACGGCCAAGACACTGCGCCCCGAAGACACGGCAGCAGATTTTGCAGCCTTCCTCGACAGCTTTGCAGAAGGCGCCGACGATGTCTCTTGATCTGACACTTGTCGAGGCAGCCGACGCCTTGGCACGCGGGGAAATTACGTCCGAGGCCTTGACCACTGCATCATTGGACCGGCTTGAACACGCGGGAAAATCCCTGAATGCCGTGATCGCGCTGGACCGCGATGCGGCGATAATGCAGGCACGGGACAGTGATGCGATGCGCGCAAAAGGTACAGTTTGCGGCAAACTGGACGGGGTGCCATTGGCTCACAAGGATCTGTTCTACCGCGCCGGACGCGTGTCAACTTATGGCTCGCCCATTCGCGCCGATCATGTGCCAGACGTGACGGCAACCGCGCTTGCGCGGCTCGACAGCGCAGGCGCTCTTGATATCGCGACATTGTCCTTGTCCGAATTTGCCTTCAGCCCGACCGGCTTCAATCAGACCACGGGTCACGGGCGCAACCCTTGGTCAGCCGAACACATCGCGGGCGGGTCGTCCAGCGGCTCTGCTATCGCGACTGCTGCGCGTATGGTTTTCGGCGCGTTGGGCACCGATACGGGCGGGTCCATTCGCCACCCTGCCGCAGCGTGCGGGGTCGTCGGGCTGAAACCGACATTGGGGCGGGTCAGCCGCGCTGGAGTCGGGCCGCTTTCGGTCAGCCTCGACTGTGTCGGCCCGCTGGCGCGCACCGCACGCGACTGCGCCCGGCTGCTGTCGGTCATCGCAGGTCCAGACCCGCAGGACCCTGCCACCTCTGCGGCTGCTGTACCCGATTTCGAGCGCGCGCTGAGCGGCGATCTGTCAGGGCTTCGCATCGCCGTACCGCGTGCATTCCACGACGCTCCGGTCACTGCGGAAGTCGCCGGATTGCTTGATGCCAGCATTGCGGTGCTGCGCGAACGCGGCGCGCAGATCGTCGATTGCCCTACGCCCGATCTTGACGTCGCGAATGCGCTTGGTCAGGCGGTCATGGCAGTCGAAGCCGCAGCCGTGCATCGACCATGGCTTGCCACCCGCCGCGATGACTATGCCGAAGTGGTCCGCAGCCGGATTGAGCCGGGATTCTTTCTGCCCGCTGTGCAATATCACGATGCCCTGCGTGCCCGCCGAAAGGTGTTGCAGGACTACATGGATGTGGTTTTCGCGAATGCCGATCTGGTGCATCTGCCCATGTTCAGCGAAGAAGTCCCGACAATTTCTCAGACAATCGACGGCACGCCACAAGAAATCGGCGCAACCCTCGCCGCGCTGACCCGCTTTCCCCGCAGCCTGAATTTTTTGGGACTGCCTGCGATCAGCATTCCAGCGGGCTTTACCCGAAACGGACTTCCCGCAGGCTTTCAGCTTGCTGCAAGACCGTTTCACGAGGCGA
>SKWJ01000537.1 GCA_007128995.1 Paracoccaceae bacterium | reverse complement strand
TCGCCCCCCAGCAACATCTGTGCCAGCGGATCCTGCAGATAGCGCTGGATCACCCGTTTCAGCGGGCGCGCGCCATAGACCGGGTCGTAGCCCTTGTCGGCCAGCCAGGTGCGCGCTTCTGCATCCGTTTCCAGAGTGATCTTGCGCGCCAGCAGGCGTTTGAGAAGCCGCGCCATCTGGATATCGACAATGGCGTCCATGTCATGGCGTGACAGCCGGTCGAAGATGACTGTCTCATCCAGCCGGTTGAGGAATTCAGGCCGGAAATGGGCGCGCACGGCCTCCATCACCTCGGCCTTGACGCTGGCCTTGTCAGCGCCTTCCTGCATCCGGCTGAGTGCCTGCGATCCGAGGTTGGACGTCAGGATGATCAGCGTCTGCTTGAAATCCACTGTCCGGCCATGGCTGTCGGTCAGCACCCCGTCATCAAGCACCTGCAACAACACGTTGAAGACTTCCGGATGTGCCTTCTCGACCTCGTCAAACAGCACGACCTGATAGGGTCTGCGCCGCACGGCTTCGGTCAGCACGCCACCTTCTTCATAGCCGACATAGCCCGGAGGGGCGCCGATCAGGCGGGCAACCGAGTGTTTTTCCATGAACTCGGACATGTCGATACGGACCATCGCCTGATCATCGTCGAACAGATATTGCGCAACTGCCTTGGTGAGTTCGGTCTTGCCCACCCCGGTCGGCCCCAGAAACAGGAAGCTGCCAAGCGGACGGTTTTCGTCATTCAGACCGGCCCGCGCCCGGCGTACGGCATTGGCAACAGCGCGGATCGCCTCGTCCTGGCCGACAACGCGCTTGTGCAACTCGTCTTCCATACGCAACAGCTTGTCGCGCTCGCCCTCGAGCATCTTCGAGGTCGGGATGCCGGTCCAGCGTTCGACCACCTGTGCGATCTGTTCGGGGCGCACGGCTTCAGACACCATCGCACCTTCGTCATCGCGGCCCTCGGCCTCGGCCAGTTGCTTTTCCAGCGCCGGGATCGTGGCATATTGCAATTCGCCGGCGCGGGCATAATCGGCGGCGCGTGTCGCGGCGTCCAGTTCGGCGCGGGCACGGTCCAGCTGTTCCTTGATGTCGCGCGCAGAGGCCAGCTTGTCACGCTCGGCCTGCCACTGGGCGGTCATCTCGGCCGATTGCTGTTGCAGGTCTGACAATTCGCGTTCCAGTTTTTCCAGCCGGTCCTTGCTGGCAGTGTCATCTTCCTTGCGCAGGGCTTCGGCCTCGATCTGCTTTTGCAGGATTTCGCGGTCCAGCGCATCCAGCGCCTCGGGCTTGCTGTCGATCTGCATCCGCAGCCGCGAGGCGGCCTCGTCCATCAGGTCGATGGCCTTGTCGGGCAGGAAACGGTCGGTGATATAGCGATGCGAGAGCGTGGCCGCCGCGACCAGCGCCGAGTCGGAGATGCGCACACCATGGTGCAGCTCGTATTTTTCCTTGATCCCGCGCAGGATCGAGATCGAATCCTCGACCGTGGGTTCTTCGACCAGGACGGGCTGAAAGCGCCGTGCAAGGGCCGCGTCTTTCTCGACATGCTTGCGGTATTCATCCAGCGTGGTGGCGCCCACACAATGCAATTCGCCGCGCGCCAATGCCGGTTTGATAAGATTGGCGGCATCCATCGCGCCTTCGGATTTGCCCGCACCCACCAGCGTGTGCATCTCATCGATGAACAGGATGATTTCGCCATCGGCGGCCGTGATTTCGGAGAGGATGGCCTTCAGCCGTTCCTCGAATTCACCGCGATATTTCGCACCGGCGATCAGCGCGCCCATATCCAGCGCCATCAGCTTCTTGTCGCGCAGGCTTTCAGGCACATCGCCGTTGATGATGCGCAGCGCAAGCCCTTCGGCAATCGCGGTCTTGCCGACACCGGGTTCGCCGATCAGGACCGGGTTGTTCTTGGTGCGGCGCGACAGAACCTGCATGGCGCGGCGGATTTCCTCGTCGCGGCCAATGATCGGGTCGATCTTGCCATCGCGCGCAGCTTCGGTCAGATCGCGCGCGTATTTCTTCAGCGCCTCATAGCCTTCTTCGGCGCTGGCGCTGTCGGCCGTGCGCCCCTTGCGCAGATCATTGATCGCGGCATTGAGCGACTGGGCGCGCACGGCGCCCGCATCCAGCGCCTCTTTCGCGTCTGATTTCACCAGCGCAAGCGCGGTCAGAAGGCGCTCGACCGTGACAAAACTGTCCCCGGCCTTTTTCGAGATCTGTTCCGCCTGATCCACGACTTTCGCGGTCTGGGGGTCCATGTAGATCTGGCCTTCGCCGCCCGAAACCTTGGGCAGTTTCGCCAGCGCGATGTCATTGGCCTGCATCACGGCCTCTGGCGCACCACCTGCGCGCTTGATCAGATTGGCAGCCATGCCCTGATCATCATCCAGCAGCGCCTTGAGCACATGTGAAGGTGTCAGGCGCTGATGATCTTCGCGCAGGGCGATGGTTTGGGCGGCTTGCAGAAACCCGCGCGCCCGTTCGGTAAATTTCTCAAGATTCATCACTCTTCTCCTTTTCAAGCACCCGCGGAGAGACATGCCTGCCCGGCAGCGCATGGCTCAGAGGGCCTTGAAAGATATGTGGGGAGTGGCGAATGCTGTTGCAAGATAGGCACAGGTGCAGTTGCGCTGAATTTTTGCGCCCGGTTGCGGCTCAGGCCTGCGGGGCGGCGCAGGTCTTCTCGCACCAGCAAAGCAGGCTGTCGGCATCTGCGCTGACAGGTTCGGCCAGCCCGTCACTGAAGGCCATGAACCCTTGCAGGTTATGCTGGCTCACGGATGTGAGAACGGGAATCCCTTCGGCAAGGGCCATGCCGATCACATTGCGAAAGCCGCGGCCTTCGGCTTCGGACTTGCCGAACTTGTTGATGATCACAAGCGCGGGGCGGGTTGCAAGTTCCGCCTCGACAAGGCCCACGGCCTGTTCCAGCCCGCCCGCATCCAGCCGGCAGCCGCGCGCATGCGGGCCAAGGTCCTGACTGATGCGGACATGATGGTTCTTGCCCAGGACATGCAATTCCATGTCGCACAGCCGGTCGGGATGACGGTCAAGGTTGACCTGCACCACCCCGGCCAGTTTCCAGCCGCGCGCGCGCAGATCATCGGCCAGATCGGCCAGAAGCCTGTCTGCCAGCCCGCGCCCCTGTGTGGTGACATAGCCCAACATGGCCCTGCCCTTTGCTGCCCCGGATGTTATATGCCATCTAGACC
>SKWJ01000085.1 GCA_007128995.1 Paracoccaceae bacterium | reverse complement strand
GCGTTGAGTGCTTCGGCCAAGGGCGCGTCGCGCAGACTGTCAGCCCCGGCATCCCGCCCTGCGCTTGCCATCAGGCGGCTGCGCGTGTTGCGCAAGGGCCCGATATGCAGTTGCATCACCATATCCCGCGCGGCATAGGCGCGGCCCAGTTCCACCAAGAGGGTGTTTCGGAAGGCGCTGGCATCCTCTGGCGGAATGCTTTCGCCACGGCGCGCGCGGTCGAGTATCTGGTCAAGCGCCCCAGTGCTGACAGGTGCCGCCAGATCGATCCGGTTCAAACCGTGATCCGCGGCAACCGCGCCACAGGCGCAGAAATGGTCCAGCCGCGCTATCAATGCATCCAGCAGATCAGCGTATCCATGGACAGACATGCCGCTGGCACCTTCCAGCCGATCAAGCCACGCCCCGAACCCGGCCTCTTCCGGATAAAGCGCCGGATCGGGCCGGAATGTCGGAACCATGCGCAGCCCAGCCGCCCCTTCACCGGCAAAGGCAATATGGTGTTCCAGCGTGTCGCAAGGGTCATCCGTGGTTGCAACATAGGCCACATTCATCTGAGCCAGCAGCCCGCGCGCGCTGCAGGCGGGGGTTTGCAACTGCTCTGATGTCACCTCCCAGACTCGCGCGGCGGTTGCGTCGCTCAGCACCAGCCCCTCCAGCCCGAAATGACGCCAAAGTTCCAGATGCGACCAGTGATGCACCGGGTTGCCCACCAGACGCGGCATGATGCGGGCGAAAGCGTCAAATTTCGCGCGGAAATCGGCTGCGCCGGTGACATGGCTTTCGGGCACGCCCGCCCAGCGCATCAGCCGCCATTTGTAATGATCATGCGCCAGCCACAAGTCACCCAGATTGTCCCACTGACGGTCTTGGGCGATATCTTTTGGTGACAGGTGGTTGTGAAAATCGACAATCGGCAGTGGTTTCGCCACGTCATGGAACAGACGTTGCGCGGTCGGGGTTTCCAGCAGGAAATCAGGGCCAAGAAAGCGGGTCATGGATACGTCTCGGACAGCAGAGATTGCAAAGTTTCGCGCACGCCCGCCGCACGCAGGCGGTGCAGGGCCAGACGCAGCGCATCGGCCAGACGCGTGTCCTGTGCCAGATCTGGGCCAAAGCCCGGATAGCGCGCCAGATAGGCCAGCACCAGATCCCCGTCGGGCGGCACGGCAGCGAGATGGTCACGCAGATCTTCGGCCTGCGGGTCGTTGACGGGCAGTGCAGCCCCATCATCGCGTGTCCCAAGCAGCCAGATCAGCCAGCTTGCCAGCGCCAGCGCGCTCAGCGGCGGGACAGTTCCGTGCTGCGCCAGATGCCAGCGCAGGGGGGCCAGAATGCGCTGCGGCAATTTCTGGCTGGTGTCACTGGCTATCTGGGCGGTGCGATGCTGCAAGGCCGGGTTTGCAAAGCGGCGGTGCAGTTGGGCTGAATAGTCAGCCAGATCGATACCGGGCAAGGGCGGCAGGCTTGGCGCGGCCTCAAGCTGGTGAAACCGTTCAACCGCCGCGGCAAAGAGCGGATCTGCCATACAGGCATCAACCGTTTCAAGCCCGGCCTGCCCCCCCAGCAGTGCCAGCAGGCTATGCGCGCCATTCAGCATCCGAAGCTTCATCTCTTCATAGGGTTCGACATCCGTGACCAGAAGCGCGCCGCCCTCAGAGAGCGGCGGGCGATCTGCGGCGAAATCATCCTCGATCACCCATTGCAGGAACGGCTCGCAGATCACCGCAGAGCTGTCTGCCTGTCCCAGATGCGCTGTGATACGGGCATGGCTTTCCAGCGTCATCGCAGGCACGATCCGATCCACCATTGAGCACGGAAAGCGACAAGTGTCGGCAATCCATCTCGCCAGATCGGGATCGCGGGCAGTCGCAAAGTCACCCACGGCGCGCGCCAGTTTGCGCCCATTGCCGGAGAGATTGTCACAGGCCAGAAGCGTGACACCCCCATGCCCGGCGGCGCGGCGCTGTGCCAGCCCGGCAACAAGCACTCCGATCGCGCTGCGGGGCGCACGCGCGCCTTCCAGATCGGCCTTGATGACAGGCAGATCGAAATCCAGCCCATCAAGGCTGGAACAATACCCTTTTTCCGTGATCGTCAGCGAGATGACGGCAAGCTCTGCGCTGGCGATGATCCGGGGCAGCGCTTCTTGTCCGTCGCGCGCCGGATGGCAGGTTGCGATGACACATCTGACTTGCGTGGCGTGCAACCCCTGCGCATCGGCTTCCAGCACATGATAGATACCACCCGCCTGATCCAGCCGGTCGAGGTCATCCTGTCCCGAATTCAGCCGCGCAACCACGGCCCCCCATTGGCCTGACGCATCGGCCTGCAACGCCTGATCAAGCACGAAGAGCGGGTGCGCACGCGCAAAGGCCCCAAACCCGATATGCAGCCAGCGCGGGCGAAGCGTGGCGCGGTCATAACTCATCTGCCGCCCTCCAGCACGATCAGATCCCCATGGCTCAGCACGCGCCCAGCGAAGGTAACACAGTCCTTTAGTTCGCGCGGCAGCTCTACTGTCACCTCGCGGAAGGGGAAAGGCTTATCACCCTGATGCGCAATCTCAAGGGCAAGCCTGCCCTGATCGCGCACAAGCGTGACAGTGCTCAGGCAATGATTGCCGCTCAAGGCATCGGCATTATCGCCGCTGTCATCATAGATGTATGAGCGCTCTGTGCTGTCCATGGGTGCGGGAAACAGCGCCAGAACGCGCGCCGTTTCGGCCTTTGGCGTGGCGCGCAGCGCGCCGCTGGCCAGAGGCAGCACAGCCCCCGCACGCACAAAAAGCGGGATGCTCTCCAGCGTGACCGGCAGGTCCAGCCATTGCCCCCCCGAAAACCAGCGCCCAAGATGAAAATCCCACCAGCCAGTTGTGTTGCGGGGCAGATAAACACGGCGAAGGGCGGCGCCTTTGTCCACCACATTGGCCACCAGCAGATCCCGCCCCAGCAGGAAATCATCCGTATCCGCATGGCAGAGGGGATCATCCTCATGATCAAGGAAGGTCGGGCGCAGCATGGGTTCGCCCTCGGACACGGCGCGCCACAGGCTGGTATAGAGATAGGGTAACAGCCTGTAGCGCAGCGCCATGGCGTCGCGGATGTGTGGCAGGACATCCGCATGTGTCCAGGGTTCCGTCACCGAGCCATCCTCGTTCCAGCTATGGATCACGAAACGCGGGTGGAAAATGCCGTTCTGCACCCAGCGCAGCAGCAATTC
>SKWJ01000366.1 GCA_007128995.1 Paracoccaceae bacterium | reverse complement strand
TGATCGAATGCGATCCTGCCCGGATGAAGACAAAGGTTGCACTTCTGCCAGCCATCCCCGGCGACCTGCCCGACCTGACCGCGCCCCCCGAAGGCTGCATTTTCCGCGACCGCTGCGACAACGCAACGGATTTGTGCCGCACAAGACCCGCCCCCGTGGCCATACAAGGCACGCATTGGGCGCGGTGTCATTTTGCAGGAGCGGCAAAGCCATGACAGCCCCGATCCTCAAGTTGCGAGATGTGGTGGTCGAGTTTCCCGCATTGCGAGGGATCAAGGCCCTGATGGCCCCGCGTGATGCGCGCCATGTGCAGGCCCTGAACGGCATTTCGCTCGACGTGCAGCGCGGCGAGACGCTGGCCATTGTGGGCGAATCCGGTTCTGGCAAGACGACATTGGCGCGCGCGATCAACGGCTTGCTACCGCTGGCTGCGGGCGAGGTCTGGCTTGATGACATTGCCCTGCATCAGCGGCCTGACTGGCATGCCATCCGCAGACAGATGGCGATGATGTTTCAGGACCCTGTCGGGTCACTCAGCCCGCGCAAAACCGTGCGTGATCTGGTGCTGGAGCCCTTTGCGATCCACGGCCAGAACGCGGGCAACCCGGCAGAGACAGCACAGCGCTTGCTGGAAGGGGCCGGGCTGAATGCCGATTTCCTGAACCGCTATCCGCATCAACTCTCAGGCGGTCAGGCGCGGCGCGTGGGCGTTGCGCGGGCTTTGGCGTTGAATCCGGCGATGGTGCTGGCAGTTGAACCAACAGCCGGGCTGGATGTCTCGGTTCAGGGCGAAATTCTGAACCTGCTGAACGGCATCAAGGCCGATCACGGTTTGACCACAATTATCATCACCCACAACCTGAACATCCTGCGCCATATCGCAGATCGAATTGCAGTTATGTATCTGGGGCGGATCGTCGAAATTGGCCCGGTCGAGCAGATCATGGAACATCCGCGCCACCCTTATACGGCGGCGCTGATGTCCTCCAATCCCGAACCAGACCCGACGACGCGGCGAGAACGGATCGTCCTGTCTGGTGAAACCCCCGCTCTGACTTCACGGCCCAAGGGTTGCGAATTTCACCCGCGCTGCCCGGTTGCGCGCGCAGATTGCAGCGCTCGCGTGCCGCAACTGACGATCACCGGCTCGCGCGCAGTATCCTGTCATTATCCAATCCGAGAGGATGTATGAGCTACGGTATTTATGTAGGCCGCAATCACAGCGCAGATGGCCACGCATGGCTGGCAGGGTATGGCGACGAGCCGTCCAGCCATTGGCTGGAGATTGCACCGCGCGCACAGCACGCACCGGATACAACGATAGAAGTTGGAGTGTCGCCAAGTGCTGATCTGCCGGGCATGCGCAGCACAATCCCACAGGTTGCCGAGACCTTTCGCCATTTGCGGGTCAGCTACAGCTATTATCTGGGCGTGCCCGCGCCCATCACGAATGGTGGGCTGAATGAACACGGGGTGGCCGTGCGCGATATCTGGTCAACCTCGCGCAAGGAATTAATCGCGATGACGCCGCCGGACCAGCGCGGGCCGAATTACTCCGACCTTGCCCGTCTGGTGCTGGAACGCGCACGCACCGCCCGCGAAGGTGTGGATCTGATCGCGGCGTTGATCGCCGAGCATGGCTATTCCTGCTATGGCGGCAATTCTCACATTATCGCAGACCCGGACGAGGCTTGGGTCGTAATCGAATTTTCGGGCGGGCGAAAGCTCTGGGTCGCTGAAAGACTGGGGCCGGACAGCATCCGCGCCAGCAGGCCTGGATATATCGGGGTCATTCCAGACAGCCCGACCAAGGACTTCCTGTTCCCAGATCACTTCATCAGCTTTGCCATAGACATGGGCTGGTACGATCCCGCGCAAGGGTCTTTCGACGTCAATGCCATCTATGGTGATGGCAAGGGCCGTTGGAAAGGGGTTGCCTGGGTCGAGGATGAGATGCACCAACGCGCGGCCCGTCCGGAAAAGATCGGCCTGCACGATATGATCTGGGCGATTGCCACAGAACGCCTGACCGGCGACACCGCAGGCTATGGGCAAGTCGTGCCTCTGATGCATCGCCGCCATGATGCCTTGCGAGTCATGTGGCACGCGCCGGTCGGCGCGGTAACGGCACCGCTTGTGCCTGTGTTCATGGGGATGACCGATATTCCGCTGGAATTTGGAATTCACCGATATCTGACCACGGGCGAAAGCGCGCGATTTCTGGACGCGCGCCATTCAGGCCGGAACGCAGATACTGTCAGCCATGTTCCACAAGGTGCGGAGGTCACGCATTCTGCCGTCGCGGTTCACAAACGGCTTATGCACCTTGCGTTTCAGATGCCAGAGCCGTTGCTTGGTGAATTTTATGAGCATTGGCGCAGGTTAGAGCGTTGCCTCGGATCAGAACTGGAAGATGTCTTGAAAACTGCAGAAATATTACGGGACCAGAAAGAAGAACGACTCGCGCGACGCTTGCTGACAGTCCAGGCATCAACCTGGCTGCAGAATGCACTCCAAGAGGCATTGATATTGGGCGACGCTGCTGAAACACGTGTTCGCAATTGCGGCACCTTGAATCTAAGCTCTACGCCAATGAAACCAGCCCAAGTCTGGTGAGCAAAAGATAAATCAACCAGCGATGCATCTGCAGACACGGCGAACGTGCAAGCCATGCTGGACCGCCGCCGCACCAAAGATGACATCGTAATGTAAGAACTGGCCGTGCACTCGGGTTTGACCATTATTGGACAATCCGCGACTGATCTGGCTTTGCGCAAGCGCTTTGGGTTGAACATGCTGGCTGTATCGCGTGAGGGGCCGCCACGGCAAACCCGCTGCGGCCTGTGGAACAATTTGAATGAAGCCCAGCGAGGCCTTCGCTGCGACAAGCACGGATGGCCGGTTTGGTAAAGCCGCACCGAAGCAAGCCATCCACGCTGACAGACCGCTAAGGGCCGAGTCCGACGATCAAGCGATCATCTTTTTGCTCCGGCGTCGGATGTTCATGTCAACGCCATGGTAACGAGCGTACGTCATTTTTCGATGGACGGCGACGGTGAATGCGGGCCAGTGTCAGCCAGTGTCAGGATTGAAAATTTGAGAAATCAGAGGCTTATCGAATAAGCACACTACACGACACTGAGGTGATTTGTTGAGTTCGGGGGTGGTGTCGACCGGCGAGATGGATTCTGAACACGGACTCTTTCCGTCCAAGGATTTCGTCCATGAC
>SKWJ01000545.1 GCA_007128995.1 Paracoccaceae bacterium | reverse complement strand
CAGCACGTTCATATGCCCCGGCAAACGGCCCGCCACCGGGTGAATGGCAAAGCGCACATTCTTGCCCTTGGCGCGCAGCTTGCGGGTCAGTTCCGATACGCTCTGCTGCGCCTGCGCCACGGCCATGCCATAGCCCGGCACGATGACCACGCTATCGGCCTCGTTCAGGGCCGACGCCACGCCATCGGCATTGATGGCCACCTGCTCGCCCTCGACTTCCATCTGCGGGCCGGATGTTCCCCCAAAGCCACCGAGGATCACACTGATGAAGCTGCGATTCATCGCCTTGCACATGATATAGGACAGGATCGCCCCCGAAGCGCCGACAAGCGCCCCCACCACGATCAGCAGTTCATTGCCTAGGCTGAACCCGATCGCAGCCGCAGCCCAGCCGGAATAGCTGTTGAGCATCGACACGACGACCGGCATATCGGCCCCGCCAATTCCCATGATCAGATGGTAGCCGATGAACAGCGCCATCGCCGTCAGCAGCACAAGCATCAGGATCGCAACTGCATTGTTGTCGGCATAGATCAGATAGAGCGCGGCAAAGAGAATTGACGCAGCCGCAGCACCCGCATTCAGCAAATGCCCGCCCGGCAGTTGCTTTGCGGCCGAGTCGACCCGTCCGGCCAGCTTGCCATAGGCGATGATCGACCCGGTGAAGGTTACCGCCCCGATCCAGATGCCGATCATCAGTTCCACCCGCAGAATGGTCACTTCCACAGCGGTTTTCTTGCCGATGATCATCGCGAAACTGGTCAGGCTCTGCCACAATTCATAGGCTGGCACGGACATCAGACCGACCGGCTGTGGAAATGGCAGTCCAGCCTCAGAAAACACCGCCACCACGCGCCCGATTTCCAGATGCGCGTTGAACCCGACCAGCACAGCCGCCAGCCCGACCAGCGAATGCATGAAGGCCACCAATTCGGGCATTTGCGTCATCTGCACCCGCGTCGCGAGTTGCCAGCCGACCACGCCCCCGATCACGATCAGGATCAGGGTCAGCACCCATAGCCCTGATCCCGGACCGACCAGCATGGCCAGAACGGCCACTGTCATGCCGGCAATGCCATACCAGATCGCGCGTTTCGCACTTTCCTGCCCTGACAGACCGCCCAGCGACAGGACAAAGAGAACTGTCGCAACCGCATAGGCCGCAACCGTAAATCCGAAATCCATCTCTTATTCCTCCTGCCGTCAGGACTTCTGGAACATGGCGAGCATGCGCCGTGTCACCATGAAACCGCCAAAGATGTTCACAGCCGCCATCAGAAGCGCAAGCGCGGCCATGAGAGTGATGAGGATCGATGTTGATCCGATCTGCAACAGCGCGCCGACGATGATGATCGACGAAATCGCGTTGGTCACAGCCATCAGCGGCGTGTGCAGGCTGTGCGACACTTTCCAGATCACCTGAAAGCCGACAAACACGGCCAGCACGAAGATGATGAAGTTGCGCATGAAGGATTCCGGCGCAACCAATCCGACCGACAACACCAGCGCCGAACCGACAGCCAGCAACACGACCTGATTGCGCGTCTGCAACTTGAACGCTGCGATTTCCTGCGCGCGCTTTTCCTCAGCGGTCAGTTCCTTCACCTTCTCTTTCGGCTTTGCCGCAATCGCTTTCACCTTCGGAGGTGGTGGCGGGAAGGTGATCTCGCCTGCATGGGTGACCGTTGCACCACGGATGACGTCATCTTCCATATTATGGTTGATCACCCCATCCTTGGCCGGGGTCAGATCATGCAGCATATGCCTGATATTGGTGGAATACAGGGTCGAGGACTGCGCCGCCATCCGGCTTGGGAAATCCGTATACCCGATGATGATGACGCCGTTTTCGGTCACAAGGCGCTCATCCATGACCGTCAGGTCACAGTTGCCCCCCTTCTCGGCGGCCAGATCCACAATCACAGAGCCCGGCTTCATCATCTGCACCATATCCTCGGTCCAGAGCTTGGGCGCAGGGCGCCCGGGAATCAGCGCGGTGGTGATGACGATATCGACATTTGGTGCCAGTTCACGGAATTTTGCCAACTGCTTTTCACGGAATTCCGGGCTGGAAGGCGCCGCATAACCGCCTGTCTCGGCACCGTCCTGCGCTTCCTCGAACTCCAGAAACACGAATTCCGCACCCATCGACTCGATCTGCTCGGACACTTCAGGGCGCACATCAAAGGCCATCGTGATCGCACCAAGGCTGGTCGAGGTCCCAATCGCGGCAAGCCCTGCCACCCCGGCACCAACGACAAGCACGCGCGCTGGCGGGATCTTGCCGGCAGCGGTCACCTGACCCGTGAAGAAGCGGCCAAAATTGTTCCCGGCCTCGATCACGGCGCGGTAGCCCGCGATATTGGCCATGGATGACAGCGCATCCATCTTCTGCGCACGGCTGATCCGGGGAACCATGTCCATCGCGATGACAGTTGCACCGCGCAGTTTCGCAGCTTCCAGCATTTCGGCGTTTTGCGCCGGCCAGAAAAAGGAAATCAGGGTCTGGCCTTCGCGCAGAAGGTTGATTTCGTCCAATTCGGGCTCGCGCACCTTGATGACGACATCGGCCGCCGCACACACCGCGCTGGCATCCGCGAGAACCGAGACACCGGCCTGTCCATAGAGCTCGTCGCTGAACCCTGCTGCCAGACCTGCGCCCGCCTGAATGAAACATTCATGCCCAAGCTTTTGCAGTTGTCCCGCGCTTTCCGGTGTCATCGCGACCCGCGCTTCTCCCGGCTTGATTTCCTTCAACGCCCCGACTTTCACGCGTCGTCCCCCTTTCGTTCAGGTAAGCCGGTGTCCTCGCAGGGACATCCGGTCAAATTGGCATCGCGACTCCTTACCGCGCGCAACATTATTTCACAAGAAGGCAATAAGGCGTAGCGCCCCTGCTGTTGCCTGTGCGACGGATCGCCGCAAAATCTGGTCGCTTGCGCTGGCGGTCGGGCGAAAAATCAGCGTCTGGGGGGCGATGGCCAGTGATGACCTTGCGTTACCGGACACACCCTGAGTTTGTGTTTGCCACAGACAAGGAGTACTGTGCCGCCTTCGTTGGTGACACAACCTTGAGCGCTTTTCATGCAACACGATCCTCCCTCACGGCGCCAGACCGCCCTGCCCTTTCTTGTGCTTGGTCTGCTTGCGGTTCTCATTGCGGCATCGGTCTGGTGGGTGACGCGTCCCGGCCCGTTGCTGATTCAGGGCGAAGTGGCCGCGCCACGCGTAGATGTAT
>SKWJ01000515.1 GCA_007128995.1 Paracoccaceae bacterium | reverse complement strand
CGGCGCCATCAAACACCACAAGTCTGACCGAGTTTGAACCAACATCGATCACTCCGACCTGAGCAAGGGCACGCGCTTCAAGATCTGTGAAAACTGGCTTATCGAAAAGGCCCTCTTGCATTGAGGGCGCTGAGGGCTCTGCCTCGGGGTGCGCGTTGCCATCCATAAGGGCGACTCCTGTCTGGCATCCTAGTGTCAGGCATACAGCCTCTGGGGCAGGGTGGTCAATCTATCCGGCCCCGATTAGGGTCGATGTGGCGCAGTTTCCCGATTGCCGCCTTCCCCCTCTTCCGCGTGCTGATCCGATGCGGCATAAGGGGGCAGCTTTCATCGCCAGACAAGACGAGAGACACGATGCACGATATCCGCGCCATACGCGAAAATCCCGCCGCTTTTGACGCCGCTTTGGCTAGACGCGGGCTGGAGCCATATTCCGAACAGATTCTGGCGCTGGATCAGGCGCGCCGGGGCGCGATTGCCCAGGCCGAGGCTGCAAAAGCCGCGCAGAACGTTGCCTCCAAAGAGGTTGGTGCTGCCAAGGCGCGTGGAGATGACGCAGAATTTCAAAGACTGCGCGCACTGGTTGCTGAGAAGAAAGCTGAGATTGCCAGCCTTGAAGAAGACGCGCGCAAGGGCGATGTTGCGCTGAACACATTGCTGGCCGAGATTGACAATCTGCCTCTTGATGACGTGCCTGACGGGGCTGATGAGGCCGACAATGTTGAGCTGCGCCGCTGGGGACAACCGCGCGACTATGATTTCACCCCGGTGGAACATTTTGAAATAGCGGCGATTGCCAAGGACATGGATTTCTCCACAGCCGCGAAATTATCGGGATCGCGGTTTGTCGTTTTGCGCGGAGCAGTTGCACGCGTTCATCGCGCGCTTGCACAGTTCATGTTGGATCTGCATGTTGAAGAACATGCTCTGACCGAGGTGAATAGCCCGGTTCTGGTACGCGATGAGGCCATGTTCGGGACAAATCAGCTTCCGAAATTTGCCGAAGACAGTTATCAGACAACCAATGGTTGGTGGCTGATCCCGACCTCTGAGGTCACAATGACCAATTTTGCCTCGGGCGAGATTCTGGACGCCGCAAGCCTTCCTTTGCGCTTCACGGCGCATACGCTTTGTTTCCGCTCTGAAGCGGGCAGTGCAGGCAAGGACACAACAGGCATGTTGCGACAGCATCAGTTCGAAAAGGTTGAGATGGTTTCGATTACCCATCCTGCTGACAGCCGGGCCGAGCATGAACGCATGACGCGCTGCGCGGAAACCGTACTGGAACGGCTTGGTTTGCCTTATCGTACCGTCGTTCTGTGCACCGGCGATATGGGCTTTGGCGCGCAGAAGACACATGATATCGAAGTTTGGCTGCCGGGGCAGGGGCGGTATCGCGAGATTTCCTCTGTCTCTGTCTGTGGCGATTTTCAGGCGCGGCGCATGAATGCGCGTTTCCGCCCCGCTGACGGTGGCAAGCCGGAATTCGTTCATACATTGAACGGATCTGGCGTGGCTGTCGGGCGCTGCCTGATTGCCGTGCTGGAAAATGGTCAATCTGCCGATGGCAGTGTTGATCTGCCCGAAGCGTTGCACCCGTACTTGCTGGGGCGCACGCGTATCAGCCCTGACGGCATGCTGTCATAGCGCGCGATAGGCAGATATCCGCCTATCATGACGATCAAGATCGGGCGACGCTAAAAAATGCTGGGCGAATTTCACACTGATCGGTAGCAGATACGGAACTGCCCGCGATGGGTGTCAATATTCAGGCGGCTTATGCCAAGTGCTGTTTCCTCGATACGCAATCTCGGCCCCGCGATGGAGCAGGCATTTGCAGGTGTCGGGATTGCGAGCGCTGAAGCGTTGCGCGACCTCGGGACAGATGCGGCCTATGCCCGGCTGTTGCAGGCCGGACATCGTCCGCATTTTATCGCCTACTATGTTTTGGAAATGGGCCTGCAGGGCAGGCCGTGGAACGATTGCAAGGGTGAAGAGAAAATTCGCCTGCGCGCACGATTTGATCAGCTCAAGCGCGAACACACGCCACAAACCAGTGCCCTTGACATGGCTCTGGACGAATTGGGGGTTGTTCCGGTGTCACGAAAGGAATCCGCGTCATGATCCGGATGCTGGTCATGTCATGTGCCGCATTTGCACTCGTTGCCTGCGCGAAACCTGATGTCAGCCGTGGGCCCGCCGTGCCGGCTGCCCTGTTCCCGGGTGAAACTCCGGAAATGCGCAGGCTTGTCCGGCGGCATGCCGAAAAACACGATATCCCGGAAGCGTTGCTGCACCGCGTGATCCAGCGTGAAAGCAATTACAGAGCGTATGCGCGTAATGGTCCCTATTGGGGACTGATGCAGATCCTGCCGCAGACAGCGCGTCAAATGGGCTTTCAGGGTGCGCCTGAGGATCTGCTCGATCCGCATACGAATCTGACCTATGCAGGCCGTTATCTTCGGGGCGCATGGTTGGTTTCGAACGGCGATATCGATGCAGCTGTCATGTGGTATGCGAGAGGATATTACTTTGAGGCTCGCAATCGGTGCATGTTGGTTGCGACAGGATTGCGCGATCGTGAAGTGCGTCGGGATTGCCCGGAACCGAGGCGCGCCCGCCGGGCCTGATTTTCGGATAATTGTACCTTCAGATAATCCCGCAGGCGTGCACAGATCAGCGAAGACTGCGACTTCGAAGACTTTTAACGCAGTGACATGGTAAGTGCTGACGACTGGCGTCTTGGTTCGCCTTTGCAGAACTTTCCGCAAAGGCGACTATGCTCTGAATCGTATGTGGTCAGAAAGACCAGATCTGCGCGGATTCATCAAGCATTGCGCCGGCCATGGCGGGCGGTTGTGCAACACCGACACCGTCAATCAGAACATCTGCCTCGGCGCCCAGACCGGGAAGATAGATCGCGCAGACTTCGACTGCGACGCCGCGCTCCATCAGGGCTTGCAACATTCCTTGTGGCGTCGCGCTCTGCGGCGGTTGCGGCGTTATCGCGCTTTCGGGCGCGTCAATCAGCGCCAGATCGCCACCCGGCCCGCAAAGCAAAATTCGCGCATCCGCCCCCTGCTCGACGGCTTGAGTGGTCAAGACCATAGCCATGAGCTGTGTCTGGGCGTTTTCTGATGTGACGACAGTCACCAGACTCTGTGCCGTCTCGGACGAGGCGGGGCTTGTGACTGAAATCGAAAAAGCTGTGGCAAGTGCGGTCAGGGCGAGGGCTCGGGTCATCAGG
>SKWJ01000108.1 GCA_007128995.1 Paracoccaceae bacterium | reverse complement strand
ATTTCGGTCACCACGATCTGCCATTGGCCGCGCGGCAGTTCCTCGATCTGCCAGCGCGCGCGCAGCCGGAAGGCACCGCGCCCTGTCTGATAGGCGGACAGAATCGCGTCGCGCGGCTCTACCAGCACACCTCCCGTCGGAAAGTCGGGACCCGGGATCAGTTTCAGCAGGGCGTCATCTGGAAGTTCTGGATCGGTGATCAGCGCAAGACAGCCCTCAATCAGCTCATCCAGATTATGCGGCGGAATATTTGTTGCCATGCCTACAGCGATCCCGCTTGCGCCATTCGCCAACAGGTTCGGAAATGCGGCCGGCAGCACCACCGGCTCTTCCAGTGTGCCATCATAATTGGGGCGGAAATCAACTGCATTCTCGGCAAGCCCTTCAAGCAAGGCTTCCGCAGCCTGCGCCATGCGCGCCTCGGTGTAGCGGGCAGCAGCAGGGTTGTCGCCGTCGATATTCCCGAAATTGCCTTGCCCGTGCACCAGCGGGTATCGCAGGTTGAAATCCTGCGCCAGCCGCGCCATCGCATCATAAATCGCGGCATCGCCGTGCGGATGGTAATTGCCCATCACATCGCCAGTGATCTTGGCTGACTTCCGAAAGCCGCCCGTCGGCGAGAGCTTCAATTCCCGCATCGCGAAGAGAATGCGTCGATGCACCGGCTTCAGACCATCGCGCGCATCCGGCAGCGCACGATGCATGATGGTCGATAGCGCATATTGCAGATAACGCGACCCGAGCGCCCGGCGCAGCGGCTCGGAAACAGGAGCGGTCAGATCTGGTCGCGCGTCATCATCTTGTGCCATACACTCGCAATATCCCCAGAGCTGGGTTTCGTCCACCCCGATAACACGGCAAATTTACGCGCAGTCCGAACAAGGGACTTGTGAACGCGCTTTGCGCGGGTCAAGTCTTTAGAAACTCGCAGGATGTTGGGACAGTCACCATGCGTTACACGGCTTTTCTTCTGCTTTCTGGCCTTGCCCTGCCCGCCTCTGCGCAGATGCAGGCGGACGTCCGCGCTGTCACGCTGTCAACAGCCGGGCTTGCCCTGATCGAAGCACAGGGCACACTGGGCGCAGACCCGCTTCGCCTGCAAGTCCGACGCGCCGAGATTGATGATTTCCTGAAGTCCCTTAGGGTGTCAGATCCCGGCGCAGGCACACCGATCCTGACACTGGCAGGCCCGGCAGCAACCGAAGATCTGTTCGACTCCCTACCCTTCGAGGCAGATGCCCTCGGTGATCTGGGCGCGCTGATCGATGCGATGATCGGCGCGCCGCTGACGGCACAGCGGCATGGAACGACACTCACCGGCGTCGTCATGGGCATGCGGGACCTTCCCTGCACAGCGGCGGAACAGCGCAACTGCGTTGCACTTGTGCTGCGCGGCGAAGACGGGGCAGTGCGACAAATCGCGCTGGATGAGGCCACCGACCTGACCTTTACCGATGCGTCTGACCGCGACGCGATCGCACAGGGGCTGGAGGCGCTGCGCATCTCGGCGCGCGCGCAGCTTCTCGATATCGATCTGACCAGCACCACCCCGGACACGCGCGATGTCGCGCTAAGCTGGCTTCAGCCCGCGCCGATATGGAAAACTGCGTGGCGGGCGGAAGATGGGCCTGACGGGCTGACGCTGACAGCTTGGGCCGTGATCGAAAATGCAACCGGGTATGACTGGAGCGATATCGCTCTGACACTTGCAACTGGCGCGGTTCAAGCACTGAGGGTATCGCTATACGACCGGCAAGATGGACCTCGCAACTGGGTGGTTCGTGCAGATGATGCCCCATTGCTGGATATGCCCCAGATGGCGCGCGACGTGGCCTCGGAGGCGCAGGTTACTGTCGCAGATGTCACGATGGATGACAGCGACAGCTTTTCACGGTTCACCCTGAGCACACCTGTCACCCTGAAGGCTGGCGCGATGATGTCGCTGCCATTTCTCAGCGAGCGTCTGGATGAGGCGCGACTCACCGTCCATCATGGCGGCAGCGGTGCTCTGCATCCGATGATCGCCATCGCGTTCGAAAACCCGCTTCCCCTCAGACTGCCCGCCGGGATTGCAACCTTCTATGAGGCGGGGCGTGGCCATGCCGGGGATGCACGCATCCCGGAACTGGCACCCGGCGCGCGCGACGTGATCGAATTCGCGCGCGACACAGCGTTGCGCATTCAAGAATCCATGGACGAGGACACCCGCATCCAGACCGGGCGCATTGTTGATGGTGTGCTCTATGCGACCGAACGCATAGAGCGGCGCACCCGCTACAGGATTGCAGGGGCCCCGGACCGGGATCGCGTGCTGACATTGCTGCATCCGCAGCGCACAGGCTGGGATCTGGTTGATCCAGATGGAGTTGTGGAATTTGAGGCCACGCGCTTCGAGATCGAGGTGCCGGCCGGTGATATCGTCACCCGCGAGATTGTCGAGACACGCGAGGTCCGTCAGGAAATTGCGCTTCTTCCGCTGGATCGTGCAGCGCTGTTGTACTGGTCAGGCCAGATCGCCGACCCCGATATCCGACAGCTTTTGACCGCCATGCAGCAACTGCGCTCCGAAGAGGCAGACTTGCGGACACAGATTGCAAGACAGACCGCACAGGAGCAGGACCTGATCGCCGATCAGGAACGATTGGCTGCCCTGATCGTGCAACTGGGAGATGACAGCCCCACAACAGGCACCCGCCGTGCCCGTGTCGACGCGATTGATACCGAGATCGACACCCTTCGCACTGCGCGCCGCGCGGCAGAAGCGCGCCTGTCAGAGATTGCGACAGAATTGCGCGTGCTGGTCCGCGAAAGCTGATCCGCAGCACATGGCCCGCAATTGGCTTACTTTTCTGTGGGACCATCCATCCGTGCAACGAGAGCGTCGATTCGTGCCTTCAGCGCCTCGTTCTCCTCGCGTGCCTTCTGCGCCATGCCGCGCACCGCTTCAAATTCTTCGCGCGTAACAAAATCGCGGTCTGCCAGCCATCTGTCCATCAGGCTTTTGACGGCAGTCTCAGCTTCGGTCCGCGCGCCTTGGGCGACCCCCATGGCATTGGTCATCAATTGGGACACGTCGTCCAGGAAACGGTTGCGGCTCTGCATGGTGCACCTCGGTTTGCATTGTCTGATCTATATGTGACCCTTGGCACGGAAACTCAAGGTTGACTTCCCCTGAAACTCCGCGCCAGACAGTCGCAACCCAAATCAACGCGCAGGCGCATATGACACTTCTTGCTATTCTGTTCCCCGATCT
>SKWJ01000394.1 GCA_007128995.1 Paracoccaceae bacterium | reverse complement strand
CCGTCGGTCGCGCTCTCGCGATGCTCAGGGGCAGCGAGACGCTCTGAGGGGTTTGACCTCGGGATGCGCTTTGGTCAGGTTTCCGCGCGTTGCTTGTGCGGCCCGCTGGTCGCGGGCTGCGGCACAGGGCTTGCTTGCCCGAGACCCGGCGGGTTACGCTGACATCTCGGACCCGCGCATTGGTAAGGAGCGCCCCACTATGGCCAAGGTTCTTTATGAAGCACCCTGTTTGGAGCCCCGAGTGTTTTTGGTCTGCGTTCATGCCGTGATGCGAAAGGTTCTACGTCAGTCCATCAACAGCGCGCTCTTTTGGGGCGTGGCCCTTCTGGCGGTGTTGTTTGCCCCTGCTGCGGCCATAGCGCAAGGACAGGCAGGTGCCGAGGGTGTCGCGACCGAAGTCACCTCTCATGGCGTGACACTGACATTGAACCGTCCTGTGGAATTTGGCTACTCGCTCGACGGCGTCGCCTACATTTTCACACCGCCCGAGGGTCTGGAGATCCTCTCGCGAACCGATCCATCCACAATGGATGAAGGTGTTCGCGTCAATGGGACAATGAAAAACCCCCAACGCCGAGGTGTGCATGGTTATGATGGACGCACCGATACCTACCGCGAAGAGCTGGATGAACCCTTCCCGATCCGTGTTGTTGCGGGCGATATCGTTGTCTGTGCTGTTCATCGGCCCGGCGCGGGGCAGAATAATCCGCGCGCCGGTGTGGTGCTGCGCTACGCGGGATTTGTCTTTGTGGCGGAACTGCCGCCGGTAAACACACTCGCACCTGCGCTCTCGGGTTGGGAGGGACGGGGCACCCCGCAATATTACCCGATTGATCTGCCTGCCGCAGTTGCCGAATTGCCGTCATACAGCCTCGAAGGTATTGCCGCTCCGAGTTTCGGGCAGCTTATGACCCAGTTCGACCGTATCGAGGTAGGGTGGGGTGCGACGCAGGTTACCGGGGCGCGCGGCGGCTACGAAAGGCTGACATCTTATAACCAGCAGAGCCGGAATTATGGTGTTGGCATGGCGTCTTGGGTCGGGGCTGCCCTGCTGATGCTGCTCTCGGATGGTCTGGACGCAGAGCAGAAAGCCGCGCTTCTGATGCGCATGATCTCTTACGGCATTCAGGCATGGGACCCGATCGCAGGCAGAGGTGAGCAGTTGAAAGCGGATGGAGGACACAATCAGTTCCAGTTCGGCCCGATGCTCGCTGCACTGAAATGGACAGGGCGCAGCCATCTGCTTGACAGCTTCAAGGCCAAGGCAGGGGGCAATGTTCTGTTACAGCCGTTCTTTCATACAGAGGAAACGCTGAACGCATTGCAGCCACATGATGACATGACAAGATGGGGGCCGATGAACGGGTCCCATATTGCGCGCCGCAGAACAGTGTTGTCGGTATCGGACGATACTGTTGAACTGCCAACTGATACCGGGCCGCACCTCGACCCGTACCATGTAAGATTCAATGGTCTACAACTGGTAAGAGAACGGGATGGCGCGACTGCGATCGTTGAGGGGAGTAGGCATACCAGCGGGCGCAGACCAGTGTTCCTGCATCTGGATAAGCACCCTGATCCTCGTTTTGCGGTTGGCGACGTCGTGTATCTGCGCAGCCAGGATCCGATCGAAATCGGGGACCCCGACTGGCGGATTGTCGAAACGCTTGCAAGCATCAATCCTGGCTTTTACGCGGCCTACCGTGACCTGAACTTCTGGTCCGACGCGCTGCTCTTCGCACATGCGATCGGGATGTGGCATCCTGATTTTGATGCGATGCAGGCCTATGTCTTGCGGGCCAACAGACCAGATGATCCTGCCCCGGGGCGTGCGTACCGCAGTCATCTCAGGACATTGATTGGCACGGATCTGAATTTCTCACGGGACTTCTGGGCGGCGCATTCCTCAGAGATCATTCCCGCCATGACCCAAGACTGAGACGACCTGAAGGTGTGTTTCAGGATACCAGCTGGCCTGTTCTACGGCGTGTGCCGCATGAGAGCGTCCGGGCGCATATGGCTTGTTGCTGCTGATCTCGCGGATTTCAGGCTTGTCAGCCAGAGGCACGACCCGCGATGACATCTGCCTGTATCGTGGTTTCCCAAGGTCAACACTTTGGCCTGTGAAAGTGGTGTTTGCGCTTGCAGGTCGCGGGCATGAGGGTAATCTGACACAGATTTCAGACATCAAGGAGGCAATCATGGCACGCGTTCTGGTGACAGGGGGCGGTGGTTATATTGGTAGCCATGCGTGCAAGGCCTTGGCCGCTGCGGGATATGAGCCGGTGACCTTTGATAACTTTCACACGGGCTGGCGTGATGCAGTGCAGTTTGGCCCGGTTATTGAAGGGGATTTGCGCGACCGTGATGCAATCGAGCAAGCATTGCGAGACGTCCAGCCCGAGGCGGTTTTGCATTTTGCCGCTTTGATCGAAGTGGGTGCGTCTGTCAGCGATCCGGCAGGATACTGGGCCAACAATTTCCTCTCTGCTCAAACACTTTTCGACTCGATGGTCGCGACAGGGACCCGCAAGCTTGTGTTTTCATCGACTTGTGCGGTCAACGGTAATCTGGATGGTGTCGATATTGACGAGACATCACCAATCAACCCCGCCTCTCCCTATGGTGCTACAAAAGCTGCGGTTGAATTGATGCTGCAAGGCTACGTTCACGCCTATGGGATAAGGGCGCTGACATTCCGCTATTTTAATGTCGCCGGGGCCGATCCAGAGGCGCAGGTGGGCGAATACCACCGCCCGGAAACCCATCTGGTGCCTCTTGTGATCGAGGCGATCCGGGGCACACGCGACGCCCTGAAGATATTCGGGACCGACTATCCCACCCGCGATGGCACATGTGTCCGTGATTATGTGCATGTACTGGATCTGGTAGCGGCGCATGTATCGGCCATTTCATATCTTGATCGAGAAGATCGGGAGCCGCTCTTTTGCCTTGGAACAGGGTGCGGAATGACTGTTCGCGAGATCATCGCGGCGGCAGAAGCCGTCACAGGTGAAAAAGTTCCCCTTGAGCTTGCCCCGCGTCGTGCGGGCGATCCGGCCAGTCTTGTTTGCGGGTCGGCGCTGGCGCAGCGCGAACTTGGTTGGACGCCCAAGTATTCAACCCCAGAGCAGATCATCGGCGGTAGGCCCCGTGTATTCTTCGATATCAGCGATCTCGTCGAGCTCTTCCACCACCTGCGGGGCCGCGGGCCCCGCGATCAGCACCCTCTCGTTGAGAACGTTTACTTCAGCGG
>SKWJ01000180.1 GCA_007128995.1 Paracoccaceae bacterium | reverse complement strand
AAGGGCAGGGGGTTGATCCGGCGCATGGGGTCTTGCTCCTGTCTTTTGTGCATTACACAAGCCCCGAAGAGCTTGACCAGCTTGTCACCGCACTAGATCGCGTCTTGTAAACGCAAGCAAGGCTTTGGATAGTGCCTGAGACATCTCCGATACTCTTATGGTTCAGGCGCGATTTGCGCCTGAGTGATCATCCGGCCTTGTCGGCGGCAGCGCAGACTGGCAGGCCCATTATTCCTGTCTTTCTGCATGATGAGGTGGTCGAGGCGCTGGGAGCGGCCCCAAAATGGCGGCTCGGTCTGGCGGTCGAGAGTTTCGCCACCCGGCTTGAGACGATCGGCTCGCACCTTGTCTTGCGGCGCGGTGATGCGCTCGAGACGCTTCAGACCTTGATCGCGGAAACCGGCGCGACCGCTGTCTGGTGGACACGCCAGTATGACCCCGAACAGATCGCGCGTGACAAGGCCGTCAAGGAGAGCTTGTCCCGGTCGGGGATCGAGGCGCGCAGCTTTGAGGGGCATCTGCTGTTCGAACCTTGGACGGTCGAGACTGGACAGGGCAAGTTCTATCAGGTTTACACGCCTTTCTGGCGTGCCGTGCGGGATCGCAAAGTCGCAAAGCGAATGGCCCCACCGAAGGGTCTTAAAGCGCCGGAAAGCTGGCCGCAAAGCGATGCCCTGTCTGACTGGCGGATGGAGCGTCGCATGGCGCGCGGCGCGTCGGTGGTGCAAAGATATCTGCATGTCGGAGAAGAGGCCGCGCAACAGCGATTGGCCGGTTTCATGCGCCACCGTATCGACCAGTATCACGCCCATCGTGATCGTCTTGATCTGGATGGGACATCCGGCCTGTCAGAGAACCTGACATATGGCGAAATAAGCCCCCTTGCCCTGTGGGAGGCAGGCCAGCGCGCGCTTTCGGACGGGCGCGGCGGCGCAGAGACATTTCTGAAAGAAATAGTCTGGAGAGAGTTCGCCTACCACCTTGTCTATCACACTCCGCATATCACGCGGGACAGCTGGCGCGAAGGCTGGGACAGCTTCCCATGGCAGCCGGATTCGGACATGGCGCTGCGCTGGAAGCAGGGGCGCACGGGAATCGAAGTCGTTGATGCTGCCATGCGCGAGATGTATGTCACCGGTCGGATGCACAATCGCGCGCGGATGCTGGTCGGGTCTTACCTCACCAAACATTTGCTGACCCATTGGCGTGTCGGGCTGGATTGGTTCGCAGAATCCCTTGTGGATTGGGATCCAGCCGCAAATGCGATGGGCTGGCAATGGGTGGCGGGTTCCGGGCCAGATGCGTCACCCTATTTCCGGATCTTCAACCCGGATACACAGGCAGAGAAGTTCGACCCTGACCGCATCTATCGCCGCCGCTGGGTGGCAGAGTTGTCGTCAGATCCGCCGGATACTGCGCTGGAGTTTTTCAAGGCCTGCCCTCGGCAGTGGAACCTGTCGCACAAGACGGACTATCCGCAACCGCTGGTGGATTTGGCAGATGGTCGGAACCGGGCGCTGGCTGCCTATGAAAGAAAGAAAACTGGCTGAGACAGCCGCGATAGGGACATATTCGAGATGACCGAGATGGTGCTGACACCGCCAAATGCCAAGACAATCCTGACCTCTTTGGCCGGACAATCCAATCTGCCGCGCTATTTTGCGCAGGCTTTCACCCGTGCGGAACGTCTGAACAAGGGGCGGCTGGACGTCCTGTTGCCGGATGGCCGTCATTTTCGGGCACAGGGTAAGGCGCCTGGCCATGTCGCAGAGTTGCATGTGCATGACACTGACCTGTTCGCACGCTTGATCCGGGAAGGCGATGTCGGCTTTGCAGAATCTTACATGGATGGTGGTTGGTCAACGCCAGATCTGCAGGCATTCATGGACCTGATCAATGATGACAATCCGTCCGTCTATGACGAGGCAATAGGCATGCGCGTGGTGCGCGTGCTGGAGAAGGTGCGCCATTGGCTTCGTGGCAACTCGAAAACCCAAGCACGCAAGAATATCAGTTATCATTACGATCTGGGCAATGATTTCTACAGCCTGTGGCTGGACGAAAGCATGACCTATTCCTCGGCGCTGTTCAACGACGGGCAGCAAAGCCTTGAAGCCGCGCAGGAGGCGAAATACGCCGCGATGGTTGATCGGATGGGTGTCAAATCCGGGGATCATGTGCTTGAAATCGGCTGCGGTTGGGGCGGCTTTGCCGAATACGCTGCTGCCAAGCGCGGTTTGCGTGTCACAGGGCTGACCATCAGTCAGGCCCAGCATGACTACGCTGTTGCGCGGATGGAGCGGCTGGGTTTGTCGGGCAAGGTGGAAATCAGGATGCAGGATTATCGTGATACTGCTGGCCAGTTTGATGGCATCGCCTCAATCGAGATGTTCGAGGCAGTGGGCGAGAAATACTGGTCGCGCTATTTTCGCGCGGTGCGTGATCGGCTCAAGCCAGGGGCGCAGGCTGTGATTCAGATTATCATGGTTCCTGATTTGCGCTTCGAAGCCTATCGCACCCATGTCGATTTCATTCAGAAATACATTTTCCCGGGCGGCATGCTTGGTGCGCCAACGCCGGTGCGGCAGGCAGCAGAAACGCAGGGCTTGCAGTACAAGGGGACGCATGATTTTGGCGAAAGCTATAGCGAAACACTCCGCCGTTGGAACCTGGCGTTTCAGACGGCATGGCCTGATATCGCGACGATGGGCTATGATGAGCGGTTCAAGCGGATGTGGGAATTTTATCTGACGTCCTGTGCAGGGGCTTTCCAGGCAGGAAATTGCAACGTCACACAACTGGTTCTAGAACGTGGTAGGGCTGGATAAAGTATCTGCCCTCGCGTAAAGGCTGTCACGCTCGCGTATTCGCGCGATGTCAGGCGCATTTGCATCGTCATGGGCTTTTTCGTAGGCGGATGATTGCCTGCCGTGGATCAAGACGCAAAGGTGTGTTCGCTGTGGATGAACTGGTTTTCCTGAACGAAGTGCTGGTTCGCGCGCTGCGTGATACAGTCACCGAAGCGACAACCGAGAATTTGCGAAGGGCACAACTGGAGGGATTCCAGTTCTGTTCTGCAGAGCAGGGATTCCCTGTCTGTGCGCATTCAGGCCAAGGCGCTGTGGACGGATGGTTGCTCGCACTCTCGCCTGAGAGCGTTCGGCGGATCGTGGCCTTTCACACAATATTTGACGCAGAGGTTGAGGCGGTAGAGGTTACGACAGCACAGGGACCAGAACAGGCGCTTGCCTATGTGGTTT
>SKWJ01000383.1 GCA_007128995.1 Paracoccaceae bacterium | reverse complement strand
GGCGGAGCCAACCGATGCAAGATAGGTCAGACCCGAGGTGAGTTCCCGCGCCTCTTTGGTGATCGCCACGTCCATGGAGCGGTCAATGCGCGCAACCGCGCCCGGGATCAGCCGACCATCAGGGCGGTGCGACCGACGCCATTCGGTCATCCCAGCTGCGAAAACACGCTGCGGCGAAGTGGCCGGAGCGGGGCCAATATGGTCATACAGTTCGTCCAGAGGTTCGCCAGACCAGAAGGCGGCCTCGAACTCTTCCGCTTCGTGCCGGGCACGGCGAAAACGGATATGTTTCTGGATGATGATGGCCCATGACCAGAAGGACGCGATGATCAGCCCGATCATCACAAGCTGCACAATCAACGACGCGCGTGCAAATAGCCCTATCATCGAGAAATCGACGTCTTGTGCAGACGCCAGTGTTGTCGGATCCATGTCTCTGCTCACTCAAAAAGCGCCGCTCTCAGGGGCGGCTTTGCGCGAGATCATACAACAAGACAAGCGATATACCAACACAAGCGCGTTATGCCGACGCGCGCTAGGAACTCTTTTTGCTGAATTTGGCCAGAAGGGGTGCCGGAAAGGGACGGGGGCGCCCGGAATCCGCAAGGCAGACCAAAGTAATTTCGGCCTCAAACAGCACTCTGCCCGCGCAGCAGACTGTTTGATGCAGAACCAGCCGTGCGCCAGAGTGGCTGCGATATCTGGTCGTCACATCCAGCAGATCATCGAAACGAGCAGGGGCGTGATACTCGGCCAGAACGCGCCGGACAGCAAAGACACCCGCACCCGCAGCCTTCATCGCCGCCTGATCGAATCCAAGGTCCCGCAACCATTCCGAGCGTCCGCGTTCGATGAATTTCAGGTAATTCGCGTAATACACGATCCCCGCAAGGTCAGTATCCTCATAATAGACGCGGATTTGGTGGGTGTGGGGCATGTCGCAATGTCCGGTGTGGTCTGTGAACGCTTATGGCGAAAACTTGTCATCTGTCGAATTTCTTTTAGCTGTCAGAGGATTGCATAGCAAAAAGGAAGCCATAATGGCAAAAGCGAAAACACTGTTCATTACCGGGGCGTCCAGCGGGATTGGCGAAGCGACGGCGCGGGCGGCTATTGCGGAAGGCTGGAATGTCGGTCTCATGGCGCGCAGTGCCGATAAACTTGCCGCATTGCAAGCGGAACTGGGCGACGCCTGCCTTGCCATAGCGGCGGATGCAACAGATCTGGAGGCACAGGTTCGCGCGGTACAGGAGGTCGTCAGTCAATTCGGCGGATTGGATGCCGCTTTTGCAAATGCCGGTATGGGCGTCCAGACCCCGGGTACAGAGGCCGGGGACCCCGCAGAGTGGCGGCAGATGATTGACTTGAACATCATGGCGCTTCTGTTCACGGCACGCGCGGCATTACCAGAGTTGCGCAAGACCAAAGGTCATCTGCTGATGACAGGATCAATTGCCGGGAAAGTTCATCTTTCCGGGTCGATCTATGGCGCGACCAAGTGGTTCGTGCATGGCTATGCCGGGAATATGGCGCAGGAAATGCGCGAGTGGGGCGGGCGCTGCACAGTGATCGCACCGGGTATGGTGAATACCCCCTTCTTCAGCGAAGCCAAGCCAGACAAGCTTCAACCTGAAGACATTGCGCAGGCGGTCATTTACGCGCTCTCGCAACCAGAGCGTGCCAATGTGCAAGAAATCGCGGTCATGCCGACAGGGTGACCAGGTCTGCCGCCTTGGCTTATTGTGGTGGCGCGATTCGAGCCGCCAAGCGCAGGCAATGGGTTGGATCGGTTGCCACAGCCGGCAGCACCGGATCATAGGCGGCGCGGATCAGGGCGCCTATTTCAGGCCTCAGAATAATGGCCGCGCCAGATTGCGCCAGTGCAGAACGGTTGCTGAATGCGGTATCTGACCATAGAAGGATCACCTGAACCGCTTGCGACAACGCGAGTGTTTCAGCCGGGACATCCGACAAGGCATCATCCATGCGAATAAAGACAAAAGCCGCCTTGATGGCTGTTGCGTCATCAAAGCGAAAGATTCGGTATTGATTGGCATCTGCGGCGCGGAGCGTGTCCACCAGCGGCACAAGCCCGTCGATCAGCCTGTCAAGATTGGGCACATCAAGCAGCTCTTGCCAGTCCCGAAAGACAAAGACCATCAGGTTCGCACCAAGTTCCGGATCAGTTTCCGCCATCCGATGCTGCGCCAGCACCACGACTGCTTCGATTGCGCCTTTGAAAATGCGCAACGTCTCTTCCGAAACGCCAAAGATCACCGGTGCAATCGGCCGACCCCATCTTGCACATAGGAAAGTGCCGTCTGACCGAGTGAAAAGCGATTCAATCTCTTCTGCCTGCATCACGACCTTTCCACCGTTTTTTCCTGCCTGGATGTCAGTCCCGCGCCGACCGGCAGCGCCTCTTTGCCGATCGGTTGTTTTTATTTGCGCTCAAGCCAAAGCACAGGCGTTCAGCGCGGGCTTGTGTGTCACTGTGTAGATTTCAGCTCTAGGCGGCGTGCATGCAGCACAGGCTCGGTATAGCCCGAAGGTTGCGCGCGCCCTTTGAACACAAGATCACAGGCAGCCTTGAAGGCCAGGCTGTCGAACTTCGGTGCCATTGGCTTATAGGCTGCGTCTTCGGCATTCTGGCGGTCAACGATTTCGGCCATGCGCCGCATCGCGGTCATGACCTCATCTTCTGTGACCACGCCATGATGCAGCCAGTTGGCGATGTGCTGTCTGGAAATGCGACAGGTCGCCCGGTCTTCCATCAGGCCAAAATCGTTGAGATCCGGAACCTTGGAACACCCGACCCCCTGATCGATCCAACGCACGACATATCCCAAGATGCCCTGTGCATTGTTCTCGACCTCGCGCATAATCTGGTCGCGCGACCATTTGCGGAAAGACGCCAGAGGTATGTCAAGCAATGCCTCGACATGTGCCCGGCGTCCACCTTTGGCCAGTTTTTCCTGCACGGCCCGGACATTGACCTGATGATAATGCAGCGCATGCAGGGTGGCTGCTGTCGGGGAAGGTACCCAGGCCGTGTTCGCGCCTGATTTCGGATGCTCGATCTTCGTTTCCAGCATCGCGGCCATCTGGTCGGGCATGTCCCACATGCCCTTGCCGATCTGTGCACGCCCCATCAGCCCGCATTCAAGGCCGATATCCACATTGCGGTCCTCATAGGCCTTGATCCAGCCCTTGCGCTTGATGAAATCCTTGCGCGAGAAAGGGCCGGCCTCCATCGATGTGT
>SKWJ01000530.1 GCA_007128995.1 Paracoccaceae bacterium | reverse complement strand
ATCGGCGATGCTGCGCGCCTGATTCAGTGGGGCGATGCGGATGTCATGGTCGCAGGCGGTGCCGAAAGTCCGATTTCAGAAATCGGAATTGCGGGCTTCAATGCCTGCAAGGCGCTGTCAACGAAGCGCCCCGACGCCCCGAAAACCGCGTCTCGGCCCTATGACGCGGATCGGGACGGGTTTGTAATGGGCGAAGGCGCGGGCGTCGTCATTCTTGAGGAATACGAACATGCCAAGGCGCGTGGTGCCAAAATTTATGCCGAGATTCTGGGCTATGGCATGTCGGGAGACGCCTATCACATCACTGCGCCTGCCGAAGACGGCGACGGGGCTTTGCGTTCGATGAAAGCTGCGGTTGCACGCGCTGGGATCACACCTGACCAGATCGATTATATCAACGCGCATGGAACCTCGACCATGGCAGATGTGATCGAGCTTGCGGCGGTAGAGCGTCTTTTGGGCGACGCAGCCAACAAGGCTACAATGTCTTCGACGAAATCCTCCATCGGGCATTTGTTGGGCGCGGCTGGGGCAGTCGAAGCGATTTTCTGCATTCTGGCGATTCGTGATCAGATCGCGCCACCCACACTTAACCTTGACACACCCGCCGTCAGCACTCCGATAGATCTGGCCCCGAATGTGGCGCGCAAGAGGTCGATCTCGATCGCCCTGTCCAACAGCTTTGGCTTTGGCGGAACCAATGCCAGCCTGATCCTCGGGAAAGTGCCCGCAGAATGATCCGACATATTGTCGCCAATGCGTTCACATTGATGATCGTGGGCCTTATCGGGCTTGCGATTGTCATTTCGTCCGGCAAACGCAGTTTTTTTGCCGAAGGCCCGCTTGACGCACCAATCTGTTTCCGGGTCGCACAGGGTGCAACGCTGCGCGCAGTCTCGGCAGGGCTGGCCCGCGAAGGGGCAATACGCTCTGAACAGGTATTCCGGATTGGTGCGCAATACACGGACCGTGCGGGCGCGTTGCGCTTCGGGTCCTATCTGATCCCTGATGGCGCATCGATGGATGAAATCATGGATCTTCTTACCCGTGGCGGAGCCTCAACCTGTGGCGCGGAGATTCAGTATCGGATCGGTGTGACCCGGATCGACACGCTTGTACGCGATCTTGATCCGGCCACACAAAGTTTTCAGGTGGTCATGCAATTCAGCGCCGAGGAAGACCCCCCAGAAGAATATCTCGCCTTCACTCAGCAAAGCGATGTGCAATATCGCATAACTGTCGCAGAAGGCGCGACCAGCTGGCAGATATGGGAAGGGCTGCGCTTGGCAGAATTCCTGTCGGGCGATCCGGGGGATATTCCGCGCGAAGGCTGGCTTGCACCCGACAGCTATGCCGTCACCAGGGGCACTGACCGTCAGGAGCTGCTGGCGGAAATGGAAGCACGCCAAGAACAGATCCTGACACAGCTCTGGGAGAACCGCATAGAGGGTCTGCCCTACACATCGCCGGAAGAAGCGCTGATCATGGCATCGATTGTCGAGAAAGAGACTGGCGTTGCAGATGAACGCAGGCAGGTGGCCTCGGTCTTCGTGAACCGGTTGCGCATTCCGATGCGTTTGCAGACGGACCCGACTGTGATCTATGGCGTCACCCAAGGGCGCGGAAGCCTTGGACGCGGACTGCGCCGTTCAGAGCTGGATACAGTAACGCCGTGGAACACATATCAGATCGACGGATTGCCGCCGACGCCGATTGCCAATCCCGGTCGTGCGGCGATAGCTGCCGCCCTGGACCCTGATGATACGCCTTATCTTTACTTCGTCGCGGATGGCACAGGCGGCCATACTTTCTCAACGACCCTTGCTGATCACAACCGCGCCGTTGCGCGCTGGCGCGAAATTGAAGCAGAGCTGCGGCAGCAACAAGGCAACTGAGCGGTAAAGGCGCGCGTGACAGCGCGCCTTTGCAAAAAACTCAAGATCAGCCGAGATAGCAAGACAGCGCGAAACCTCAGCCAGCTTACGCGGGGTAGACAGACATGTCTGATGCAAAACGATCAGGCACGAAACGGAGCGTGGGCCAATGAGAGCGGCTAGAACCGCAGCGCGTGATGGAGAATCACCGGGACGACAAGTTCTTCCTCATCGACAAGATGACGGTCCAGAAAGCGTTCAAACTGCTCAAGACGTCTGAGCATCCCTCCCGCACTTTTTCGGGTATCGCCGTCTTCGGAAAGCACACGCAGATGCATATTTGCAGCGTCGGTCAGTGCGGCAAGTTCCGCGTCGAGCGCGTGATGGTCCGCATCCAGAAGATCGAACCCGTGCGACAGACGGGCTTCCGCCTGTGCCAATACCGGAAAGTAATGCGCATCTTCGATCTGATGGTGGCCATGCAGTTCATTGATCAGAAACCCTCCGATCTGCGCTGTCATCTTTCCATGCGCTCGCGTGGCGCGGTCCTTATCAATAAATGCCTGGGTATCGCGCTGCCAATCACCCAAAGCGCGGCGAAACATCAGGTGCCGTTCCAGCCAGAAACGGGTCAGACCATCGAAATTCTGATGGCTCTGCCAAAGTGCCCGCGGATATTGTTCCAGCAGCACGCGCAGCGCATCAGGAAGTCTTTCCCTTTGGTGCAGTTCATCCATAGATCTGCGCGATCCTGTCCACCGCTGCTTCCGGAGAGACTTCCACGCTCTCTCCGGTGCGACGCGACGTCACCTCGACGATACCTTTTTCCAAACCGCGCGGCCCGACAGTGATCCGCCATGGCAGACCGATCAGATCCATCGTTGCGAATTTCGCACCGGCCCGCTCGTTGCGGTCATCATACAGGACTTCCAGACCCTTCGCCGTCAATGCGGAATAAAGTTGCTCGCAAGCGCCATCGGCAGATGTGTCCCCCTGCTTCAGGTTCACAATGCCGCAATGGAAAGGCGTCACGCCTTCCGGCCAGATTATGCCGCGCTCATCATGATTGGCTTCAATGATCGCCCCCAGAAGTCGAGAGACACCGATCCCGTGGCTGCCCATATGAACAGGAACCCGGGCCCCTGTCTCATTGACGACCGTGGCCCCCATCGCATCAGAGTATTTCGTGCCGAAATAGAAAATCTGACCCACTTCAATGCCGCGCGCCGAACGACGGCGCTCCTGCGGAACCTGCTCATGAAAAACAGTTTCGTCATGGGTCTCATCCGTGCGCGCATAGCGCGAGGTGAACTCTTCCAGTACAGCCTGACACTGGTCGACCGAATCATAATCAACCGCACGTTCCCCGAATTTCAGGTCGGTAATCT
>SKWJ01000132.1 GCA_007128995.1 Paracoccaceae bacterium | reverse complement strand
CTATTTTGAATGTGTCTAGAAACGCTTTGTTGCGAGGTTCACGATAGGCATCACCGGTTCCTCGATCGTTTTTCCCAACAAAACTTCAAAATCCGTAGCGAAATGACTCGATGGGCCAAGATATCTTGAAATGTGCGAAACTGCGCCTTTTTACATTCAATAGTGTGAATGTAAATCATGTTCTTGAATCTGATGTTCCGGAGCGCCTCGTGACAATGGCAAATCGTTTCGACACCTGCCCGCAACGGCATGTCCTGCCCCTGATTGGTGACAGTGGCCCGCATCAGTGGCCGTTTGTGCCTGAGGCGAGGGGCAACCTGCTCTGGCGCTCGAGCACTCACCATCTGTCAACATTCGCACAGATTTCGCGAGTTGGACACGCCCAGTCACTGCGTCCGGAAGGCGCGCGCCACCGGACACTGAATTAACAGGAAACCTAGCATGCAAATCGGCAGATACTTCCCGATCGTCATCTGGGCGCGTGAATACTCGCGGGCCACTCTTGGGGCTGATACGCTGGCAGCGGTGATCGTCACGATCATGCTGATCCCACAATCGCTGGCCTATGCGCTGCTGGCGGGTCTGCCAGCGGAAGCAGGGCTTTATGCCTCGATCCTGCCGATCCTGCTTTATACTGTCTTCGGCACCTCCCGTGTTCTGGCTGTTGGACCTGTCGCGGTTGTCTCCCTGATGACAGCGGCCACGATCGGGCAGGTGGCCGAGGCAGGCACTGCTGGCTATGCTGTCGCGGCATTGACGCTGGCCTTCTTGTCCGGCGCCATCCTGCTGGCGATGGGTTTGTTGCGGCTGGGCTTTCTGGCCAATTTCCTCTCGCATCCGGTGATTTCGGGCTTCATATCAGCCTCTGGCCTGCTTATAGCAGTGAGCCAGCTTGGCGGGCTGAGCGCACAAGGTCATAGCCTGCCCGAACAGATCTGGTCGCTTCTGACACAAGCGACGCAGGCCAATGTCCCAACGCTGGCTATCGGCCTGTCCAGCCTTGCGTTCCTGTTCTGGGTCCGCAAGGGAACGAAGCCGCTTCTGACGCGTATCGGTCTGGGCGCGCGATTGGCGGATGTTCTGACCAAGGCTGGTCCCGTCATGATCATTGCAGCGACCACCTATGCGGTGTGGCACTTCGGACTGGATGGGCACGGCGTTGCCATCGTAGGCGATGTGGCCCAAAGCCTGCCGCCTTTCACCCTGCCTGACTTTGCGCCTGCCTTGATCGCAGACCTGATTTTGCCTGCTGCGCTGATTTCCCTGATCGGCTTTGTTGAGTCAGTATCCGTCGGCCAGACCCTTGCTGCCAAGCGGCGCCAGCGCATTGACCCTGATCAGGAACTGGTGGCCCTTGGCGCGGCTAATCTGGGTGCATCCGTCTCGGGCGGCTTTCCCGTGACTGGGGGGGGGTCGCGCTCGGTTGTCAATTTTGACGCGGGCGCGCAGACACCTGCAGCGGGGGCCTTCACCGCTTTGGGCCTGGCCGTCGCGGCGCTCTATCTGACCCCCTTCATTGCCTATCTTCCCAAGGCGACCTTGGCCGCAACCATCATGATTGCAGTCCTCAGCCTTGTGGATCTGTCCATCCTGAAACGTAGCTGGGGCTATGCAAAGGCTGATTTTGTCGCCGTCGTTGTGACTATTTCGGTAACGCTGCTTATGGGTGTCGAGCAAGGCGTGATGGCAGGCGTGCTCTTGTCCTTGGTGCTTCATCTGTGGCGCACCTCGCGCCCGCATGTTGCCGAAGTGGGCCGCGTGCCAGGGACCGAGCATTTCCGCAATGTTGATCGCTTCAATGTCCAGAAAGTTCCGGCAGTGCTGAGCTTGCGGATCGACGAAAGCCTCTATTTCGCCAATACACGCTACCTCGAGGATCTGGTTCTGGAACGCAGTGCCGCCAACCCCGATCTGCGACATGTGGTGCTGATGTGTTCTGCCGTGAACGACATTGACCTGAGCGCATTGGAAACGCTGGAGAGCCTTGATCAAAGGTTGCGCGATATGGGCGTGGCCCTGCACCTCTCCGAAGTGAAGGGGCCCGTCATGGACCGTCTGCGCCGCGGCGACTTGCTGGGCCATCTCTCTGGTCAGGTCTTCGTGTCGCAATTCGAGGCATGGTGCAAACTGACAGGGCTTTGTCAGGCGACAGATCCTCTCGCACATGCACGACGCCAGCCTTCGAGATAGCGTCAGCCCGGTTTTCGCGCGACGATGAACGGGTTCTGCGGGCGGGTGCCAAAGATCATGTCCATCTCGATCACCAGCCCGCTGGCCGTGATCGCCTGGCGCAGCTCGGCGCCCCGCAGCACTGTCACGGGCGGAGAATACTCGGTCACAAAACCGGCAACGCTGGTCAGGCAAAACCCGAAACTGGCAACCTGCTGGACCCGTTTGTCTCAATCCAGAAACCGAAATCGGCGTCCCCGAAATCTGAGACGCTGCATGAAATCGGCGGACAACTTGTTTGACAAACACCGGATACGGTGCGTCAGGTGAAGAAATCTCTAGCTTCAGCGATTAAAGTAAGTGCATCATAGTTCCACCAAGCTCGCTCTGTGCGAAGAAACCCGCACTTGTCCAGCGCTTCCCTAGTGTGACCACAAAGCCATAAATATTAAATTATCGGACATCAGATGGGACAGCCCTATACCACGGGACCAATCACCGCCAATTCCGCCCTGGGGCGATCAGATCAAGGACATGAACTTCCTGCATGGCCGCATGATGTTCATAGAGGAAGACATATCCATCGACCGGGAACACCCTGATCTTTCCCTGGAATACTGTGCCCGCTTCCGGGAAGGTGCTGAGGGTCTCGACCAGACGCAACTGGATCCGGTCTAGAAACTCCAAGACAGTCGGGATGCTTTCCACATCGACATGATCAATGATCTCGACCAGCGCGGCGTCGACCCCGGGGGCGAAGATAACTGTGACGGACGACAAGGGCCCTGCTCTCAGGAGGTGCGGCGCAGGGCGCGGTCCCGCAGACTTGCGAAATATGTCGCATCAGCCACGATCCCGTTGCCTGCCGCAATCTCCTGACGAGCAGCCCCCAGGCGACGGTTCAGATCGACCTGTACCATCAACGCGTCGAGCAAGTCGATCTTCCCGGCCTCGACATCTGCTTTCAGCGGCGCGGCCAGGAAACTGTCGGCCAGCGCCCGGATATCCGCCATCGAGAACATGGCCGCGACTTCCCGGCGGTTTTTTGTGATGGCTACGGGTTCCCGGAGCGCGGCCTCGAGGAACTGTCCGAAGGAATTTTTTG
>SKWJ01000245.1 GCA_007128995.1 Paracoccaceae bacterium | reverse complement strand
TCGGATAATCTCTGCGGACTCGTTTGAGACGATGGTCTGGCGTTCTTTGTCCCAAAGCACCGGAACCGTGACCCGACCAGAAATTTCCGGATCGGCCCGCGTATATATGTCACGCATGAATTTCATGCCGTACAGCCTATCGCCTGTCGCCCCGTCAAAATCGGTGGCGAATGTCCAGCCGTCATCCAGCATATCCGGATGCACGGCCGAGACATCGATCATGTCTGACAGGCCTTTGAGCCCTCTGAAAATCAGCGTGCGATGCGCCCAGGGGCAGGCATAAGACACATAAAGGTGGTAGCGGTCAGGCTCGGCCTTGAAGCCGCCCTCACCAGAGGGGCCAGCGGACCCGTCTGCCGTCACCCAGTTCCGAAAGCGGGAGGTGTCACGCTTGAATGCCCCGCCGGTCTTCTTGGTATCATACCAGGCGGATGACCATTCGCCATTAATCAGTTGTCCCATCGGAAACTCCTTTCATTGCCCTTCGGAAATGGGTGTTTTGACCCGATGACGCAATCTGCACTGGCGCGCAGCCCCTGTGCGGAGCCTTTCCACCCGAAGGCCAGAGGCGTCCATACAACGGACAAACCCGAAATGTTGCGCCCCGCAGGACGCGCAGGATTGCCATGGCATTATATCGAGGGCGCCGCTGGCAGTATCATGACGCCAGCAAGGCCGTGAAGGCCTCAAGCTCGGACTCAGCAGTGTTCCAGGAGCAGACAAGCCGCGCGCTGACAGGTGTTTCGTCCCGCCCTTCCAGACTTTGTCCGCCCGGCCACAGAAAATACTGTGCACCGGCGGCCTGAAGGCGCTGGTGTTTGCTGCGGGGCCAACGGGCGAACAGCATGTTCCCACCGCGCGGGAATAAAAGTTCAGCCTGTCCAGACAGATCCTTTTCAAGACGCCCGGCCATAGCGTTGGCTTTTCCTGCAAGCTCCAGCCACAGCCCATCCTGCAGCCATGCGACCATCTGCGCCGACAGATAGCGATGCTTCGACCACAGATGCCCGGCTCGCTTGCGCCGCAACTGGAATTCCCACGCATGAGCCGGATCGAATAGCACAACCGCTTCAACCCCCATCAACCCGTTTTTCGTTCCGCCAAGCGAAAGGACATCGACACCAGCGCGCCAGCTCAGGTCGGCCGGGCTGCACCCTTCCGCAACAAGGGCATTCGCAAAACGTGCACCATCCAGATGAACCGACAGGCCGTGGCTTTTTGCAATCTGTGACAGGGTCGCAAGCTCGGCAGCGCTGTAGCGGGTGCCGCATTCCGTCAGATTGGTCAGGCTCAGGGCCGCAGGCTGGACATTGTGCACCACCCCGCGCCCGGCCCGCGCCAGCATTTCGGCCAGCGCCTCAGGTGTCATTTTGCCGTCATCGCCGGAAACATGCACGAGTTTCGCGCCACCTGTGAAAAACTCTGGCGCGCCGCATTCATCCACTTCGATATGGGCAAGGCCGTGACAATAGATTGCGCCCCAAGGCGGACAGATCGAGGCGAGCGCAAGCGCATTGGCAGCAGTGCCCGTGCTGACCAGAAAGACTTCTGCCTCAGGAGCGGCGAACAGGGTGCGGATCTGATCACGGACATCGCGCATGATCGGGTCGGTCCCGTATCCCGGTGCTGCGCCGTCATTGGCCTGCGCAATCGCTTCAAGGATCTGCGCGGGCATGCCCGATGTGTTATCTGATGCAAAATTCATGATCTCTCCTGCGCCTTGGTCTTGCACGCTGGCGAGCGCCCCGTGCCGTGTCAAGAGGGGTTGGCTTGACAGTGCTGGGCCCAGTGCGCATATCCCCAACAACGAAAAGGAGATAACGCATGTTCATCCAGACCGAGTCCACCCCCAATCCTGCCACACTCAAGTTTCTGCCGGGTCAGGACGTGCTGGGTTTGGGAACGGCCGATTTCCCGAATTCCGAGGCGGCCAGCACGTCGCCGCTGGCCAGCCGATTGTTTCAGGTGTCAGGTGTCGCGGGTGTATTCTTGGGGAGTGATTTTATCACGGTCACAAAGGCCGAAGACGTCGAGTGGCAGCATATCAAGCCCGAGATCCTGGGCGCGATCATGGAGCATTTTCAATCGGGTGCGGCCATGATGGAGGGTGAGGCCGAAGCCGGGCACGCCGCGCATGACGGTCCGGATGCCGAGATTGTTGGCCAGATCAAGGAGCTTCTCGACAGTCGCGTGCGCCCTGCTGTTGCCCAGGATGGTGGTGACATTACATTTCACGGGTTTGAGCGTGGGATCGTTTATCTGCACATGAAAGGGGCCTGTGCAGGGTGCCCCTCATCGACGCTGACACTCAAGATGGGGATCGAGAACCTGTTGCGTCATTATATCCCGGAAGTGACCGAGGTGCGGCCCGTTGCCGTCTGACACGCGGGTTCTGGCCTTTGACACATCGGCCGCACATTGTGCGGCCGCTTTGCTCTGTGGCGACAGGGTCATTGCACAGGCTTTCGAGGAGATGTCACGCGGACAGGCAGAGCGCTTGCTTCCGCTGTTGGAAGATGTGCTGAGCTTGGGGGCGATTGGCTGGGCGGATCTGGATCTGTTGGCTGTCGGTGTCGGGCCCGGAAATTTCACCGGTGTACGTATAGCTGTTTCGGCAGCGCGGGGCCTTTCGTTGGGGTTGGGCATCCCCGCCATCGGCGTGTCGGTGTTCGAGGCCCACGCCGAAGGACTGCCGCGGCCGCTTTGCGTGCTGGAAGATGCGCGTCGCAACGAGATTTATTTCCAGAAGTTCGATCCCGATCCCGGTCCACCGCAGCTTTTGTCGCTGTCAGAGGCTGCCTGCCTTGGCGGTATGAATGCGACGGGAAGTGCTGCTGAAACCGTGGCGTCAGTGACAAAGCTAACTCTGCATGCGCAAAACTACTCGCTCGCCGAGGCGATTGCGCGCGTCAGCATGCGCAAGGCGTCTGTGCCCCAACCGCGTCCGGCGCCGCTTTATGTCAGGCCGGCAGATGCCGCACCCTCTGCCCATGCTGCGCCGACGATTCTGGCATGACCCCAGATGTCATGGCGCGCCTGCATGCGGAGAGTTTCACCACCCCTCCGCCATGGAGCGCGCGCGATTTCGCGCAATTCTTGTCAGACCCTGCCTGTTTTGCCCTCTCGCGTGCGATTGGCGCTGAACCGATGGCTTTCGCAGTTTGGCGCGTGGTGGTTGATGAGGCTGAGTTACTGACGCTCGCAACAAGGCCCGCCGCCCGACGCCAGGGGTTTGCTCAGAGCCTGCTTGCCGAAGGTTTGACCATTGTACGGCAGC
>SKWJ01000324.1 GCA_007128995.1 Paracoccaceae bacterium | reverse complement strand
CTGTATAAAAATCGCATTCATTCGGAGGAGAGATCATGAGCAATGCACACACCCAATCCAGTGCTGACAATGCGTCGCGTCCGGGACTTTTTGAAAACGAGCCATGGGCCATCTGGGCGGCAATCCTGTTGGTGGTCGCCATTCTGGTCATCGCTGTTGTTGCCATGGGGATACAAGGTCTTGTTGTGGTCATGGTGCCGGCGGCCATTGGGATGCTGGCGCTGTTGTCCCTCATTGTGTTCGGATAGCGTAGCGCGCCGACACCGGTTCCAGACCGATCTGCGCTGCTGCGCGCTTCAGTCGCGCGGCAATCTGACCTGATGACGCTCTGCGCCGTCAAACATATGTCCAAGGCACATGTTTGACGGAGGCGATGTTATGGCTGGATCTGACAGCAAGACCAACGATTGGCGAAAAGAAGAAGAACCTTGGCCGATCTGGGCCGCGCTCATGGTATTTCTGAATGCGCTGGTCATTTCAGGAATGGTCTGGGGCCTTCCGGGTATTGTGACAATCATGGTCGGCGCGGCGTTGCTGATGGTTGTCCTTCTTGTCCTGATCGTTTTCGGATAATGCCTGCATCGGATATCGCAGCCGGGTGCAACCCTTGGACCAGTTTGTCACGTTGCGCCCGAGGATCAATGCGTTACAGTCCGCATATTGACTGGCGGAGGGCGCATGCGACAGAAGTTTGACATCGTGATTTCTGGTGGCGGCATCGCGGGACTGAGCGCCGCTGCCGCATTCGGATCCAAAGGCTACTCGGTTCTGTGCGTGGACCCTGCCCCTCCGATCGTGGCAGAGGCCGACCCGCACTCAGATCTGCGCAGCACTGCCTTTCTTCAACCGTCAATTCGGGTTTTGGAAGCTGCCGGCCTATGGGAGCGTTTTTCTAAATATGCGATGCCGCTTCAGGTCATGCGCATTGTCGATGCGGGTGGCGAACTGCCAGAGCCGCGCGTCAGTCATGATTTCGATGCCGCCGATATTTCGGAACAACCCTTTGGCTGGAACCTTCCCAACTGGCTTTTGAAACGTGAATGCGTCGCGCGACTGGCCGAACTGCCCAATGTCACCTTTCGTCCCGGGATCGGCACATGCAGCCTGACACCCCGCGAAAGCGCCGCACTTGTCGGGCTTTCCGACGGAACCCAGGTGGCAGCGCAGCTTCTCATCGCCGCAGACGGGCGAAACTCGCCAATGCGCCAAGCCTTGGGCATCGGCGTCCGCACGACGCGCTTTGGCCAGAAGGCGCTGGCCTTCGCCGTGTCGCACCCAGAACCGCATGACAATGTCTCGACAGAAATCCACCGCTCTGGCGGGCCATTCACCTTCGTTCCCCTGCCAGATCGGGACGGAATGCCGTGTTCGGCCATCGTCTGGATGGAAACTGGCCCAGAGATCGCGCGACTGGCCGCTCTGCCAGTTACCGATTTCGGAGCCGAGATGACACTGCGCTCTTGCAGCATCCTTGGCCCGCTGAAATTGATTTCACGGCGCAGCGTCTGGCCCATCATCAGCCAGATCGCCGAGCGCTTTTATGGCCAGCGCACGGCGCTGATGGCAGAAGCAGCGCATGTTGTCCCGCCCATAGGTGCACAAGGGCTGAATATGTCGTTGGCCGATCTGGGGGCACTGCTGGATCTCTCAACCCCCGACACGCTTGGCCAACCCGCCATGCTGGCAGCCTATCAACGCAAACGCTACCCCGATGTCGCTCTGCGGGTGGCCGGTGTCGGGATGCTGAACCGCGCGTCGATGATTTCCGCGCAACCGCTGCGCGATGCGCGGGCGCGCATGCTGGACATGATGTATTCGGCATCCCCGATTCGTCGTACCCTGATGCAGATGGGCATCGGCGTCCGTTAGAACTGCTGTGAGGACAGGAAGAATCAGCTCAAGGGCTGCAACTCTTCACGGAAACGCCGCATATTGGCCTGATACCCTTCAGCCGATGCCACAAGGCGCGCTTGTGCTGCTGCATCCAGCTGGCGTACAACCCGCCCCGGCGCTCCCATTACCAAAGCCCCATCCGGGATGATCTTGCCCTCTGTCACCAGCGCACCGGCGCCAATCAGACACCCTTTGCCGATAACGGCACCATTCAGCACTGTTGCCCCCATGCCGATCAGCGAACCGGCGCCAATGCTGCATCCATGAAGGATCGCCTTGTGCCCGATTGTGCAATTCGGACCGATCCGAAGCGGAAACCCCATATCCGTGTGCAGCACTGCGTTTTCCTGAATATTGCTGCCTGCACCGATATCCAGCGGTTCATTATCCCCCCGAAGCGTGCAGCCAAACCAGATGGACACACCCTCTCCAAGGCGTACATCGCCGATGACATGCGCGCCCGGCGCGACCCAGTAATCCCCGTTTTCCGGCACGACAGGGCAGCGCGTGCCCAGAGCATAAAGCATCAGTCTTCTCCGAACTTGCGCAGCCGCGCGATCAGCGCCGAGGTATCCCAGCGCCCGCCCCCCATGGCCTGAACATCCTTGTAGAACTGATCCACCAGCGCTGTCAGCGGCAATGAAGCGCCAAGTTCATCTGCGGCAGAAAGGCAGATGCCAAGGTCCTTGCGCATCCAGTCCACAGCAAAGCCATGATCGAATCCACCCTCCAGCATTGTTGCATGGCGGTTTTGCATTTGCCACGATCCTGCCGCACCCTGACTGATGACCTCGACCACGGCACGGCCGTCCATTCCGGCCTTTTCCCCGAAATGCAGCGCTTCGGACAATCCTTGCAACACACCGGCAATGCAGATCTGGTTCATCATCTTGGCAATCTGGCCGGCACCGCTCTCTCCCATCAACCGGGCAACGCGGGCATATGCTGCCATGACCGGCTCGGCGCGCGCAAAAGCGTCCTGCGCGCCGCCGCACATGATCGAAAGCGCGCCGTTTTCGGCCCCGGCCTGCCCGCCCGAGACAGGCGCATCGACAAAATCCAAGCCCTTGGCACGCGCAGCGTCATGCAACTCCCGCGTGACCTGAGCCGAGACAGTCGTGTGATCCACAAAGACACTGCCAGCCGTCATGGCCGCGAACGCACCGTCATCCCCAAGGCAGACAGCGCGCAGATCATCATCATTTCCGACACAGGCCATAACAAACTCTGCCCCTTGCGCAGCCGCGCGGGGGGTTGGCGCAGACTGGCCACCATAAGCCTTCACCCAGGCCTCTGCTTTGGCTGCGGTCCGGTTAAAGACTGTAACATCATGCCCGGCGCGCAACAAATGCGCGGCCATCGGCCCACCCATCACACCCAGCCCCAGAAACGCTATCTTCGCCATTACCACCCCTCTCGAATTCTTGTGATTGCGCTTTCGGCGCAGGACCAATACCTATCAGCACCATCCAGACCGTCAACAAAAGACCACTCTGAATCATGTTCACCCTGTTCCGCTGGCTCTTGAAGATCTTTGCTGCCTTCGCCGCCCTCGCGGCGCTGTCGGCGCTGGCTCTTTATTTCTTCCTTGCCCGGTCCTTGCCGAACTACAACGAAAGCTTCGCGCTGGCGGGGCTCTCGGGTGAGGTCGAGATCGTGCGAAACACACATAACGTTCCCCATATCTTCGCGGATGCAGATCCGGATGTCTTTTTCGGTCTTGGCTTCGTTCATGCGCAGGATCGCTTATGGCAGATGCAGATGCTGCGCCGCACCGCACAGGGGCGCTTGTCCGAAATGTTCGGACGGCGGACAGCGCGCACCGATGAGTTGATGCGCAGACTCGATATCTACGGGTTGGCGCGCAGTGCCTATTTAGCACAGGACGCCGAAACACGCGCTGCCCTTCAGGCTTATGCGGATGGTGTGAACGCGTGGCTTCGCGTGACGAATGAGCGCGCGCGCGGGCGTGGCGCGGTCGAGTTCTTTGCCTTCAATGCGGAAATGCCGCTCTGGCAGCCTGCCGATTCTCTGGCGATCCTGAAACTACTTTCAGTCCAGCTGAACAGCCAGATCGGGCGCGAGGTGCTGCGCGCACGCGCATCGCTGCTGGTTCCCGAAGAACGGCTGCGCGATCTGATGCCAGATGCCCCCGGCGATGGGGTCGCAGCACTTCCCGATTATGCGGCGCTCTTTCCCGAGGTTCTTCCCAGCACACAGCTGACACTGCTTGACGACCCCCTGTTTCCCGTCAGCCCTGTCGCCCTGGCGGGCGCATCCAACAGCTTTGCGGCCGCACCCGGGCGTGCGGCCTCGGATGGGGCGCTTCTGGCAAACGATCCGCATCTGGAACTGACGGCCCCGGCACTGATGTATCTTGCACGGCTCGAATTGTCCTCGGGCGGCGTGATCGGGGCCAGCATTCCCGGGATTCCCGCTATTTTGTCAGGGCGGACAGAGGCCCTGGGCTGGGGGATCACGTCGTCCTACATGGATGACAGCGATATCCTGATAGAAGAGTTGAACCCGGACAATCCGCTGGAATACCGCACACCCGACGGTTGGGCGGAATTCGAAACCCGCGGCTCGATCATCCGGATCAGAGATGAAGACCCCATAACCCTGACATTACGGTGGTCCGAGAACGGCCCGATTCTGTCCGGCGCCCTGTTTGACCTCGCAACTGTCACGCCACCGGGACATGTCGCTGCGCTGAGTTGGACAGCGATGGAACCAGCGGACACGACGATGACGGCAGCAATGCGGTTGATGCGTGCGCAAACCATCGAAGACGCGCTTGCCGCCGGAGAGTTGTTTGTCGCGCCTTCACAAAACCTGATGCTTGCGTCGCACGACCGCGTCGCCTTGCAGACACTCGGGCGAATGCCGCGCCGTGACGCCGCACATGAGACTCAGGGCCGGATGCCCGCGCCCGGCTGGCGGCGCGAGAACCGCTGGCAGGGAATGCTGCCTTTCAGCGACAATCCGCGCTTCATTGACCCCGAAAGCGGTATTCTCGGCAATACCAACAACAAGCTGCTTGAGCGCCCATTTCCCCTGCATGTCAGCCATGACTGGGGCGACACGCAGCGGATCGAACGGTTTTTGCACCTGATGCGGACACGCAGCGTGCACACGCGCGACAGCTTCATCGAGGCCCAGCTTGATACTGTCAGCCCAGCGGCGCGCCTGCTGCTGCCTCTGGTCGCGGCCGATCTGTGGTTCTCGGGCGAAGCTGCGCCTGCTGGAACGCGTGCCCATCTGCGTCAACGGGCCTTGCGGTTGCTGGCGGACTGGAATGGCGAGATGAATGAACATCTGCCCGAACCGCTGATCTATGCAGCCTGGATGCGTCACCTGCAGATGCGCCTGATCCGTGACGAACTTGGCCCGCTTGCCGCTGCCTTCACCCATGTCGACCCGGTCTTTATCGAGCGCGTCTTTCGCGATACCGAGGGCGCAGGGGCATGGTGCAACATCGTTCAGTCATCGGTCACCGAAACCTGCTCGGACATGGCGATAACCGCGCTGGATGAGGCGCTCTTGCGGCTCACGGAACGGTATGGAGACGCTGTCGAAAGCTGGCGCTGGGGGGATGCACATATGGCCACGCACCGGCATTCGGTTCTCGGAGATGTTCCGCTTGTACGGCATTTCGTGAATATCACCCAATCGACTTCTGGCGGGGACCATACCCTGATGCGTGCGCGCACCTCGGGACGCGATCCAGAGCCATTCGCGAATGTTCACGGGGCAATCTATCGCGGCGTCTACGATTTCGCTGACCCCGAAAGCTCGGTGTTCATCCTGTCGACAGGTCAATCCGGTCACCCGCTGTCGCGGCACTATGACGATCTGGGCGATCTGTGGCGGCGTGGCGAGTATATCCCGATGACGCTTGATCCTGATCTTGCGCGCGGCGGGGCGGTCGGCATCACCGTCTTGCGCCCGGCATCCGAGTGAGTATTCACAGCACAGCATAAGTGTTGCACTTCCGACACATTGCCCAGATTTTTATCGCTGCTGACCTCGGGTCAGGAGGAACATCGCCGTGCGTTTTGTCGTTAAGCAGGGGTCATCGATGACATCGGGCCCCCCGCTCATGGCGGCTCGAACGGGATGAAGGAGGAGAATTCCGTGCGCATTTACCTAATTTCAAGCCTTATGGCCCTGTCAAGCGCCCCTGCCCTTGCCGGCGGGATCGAGCGCAACCCGCAATCCATGGCGATCCTGTTTCAACAGGGCACATATCTGGAACTCGGCGCAAGCTATGCGCGCCCGCGCGTAACAGGCACCCTGCCGGACGTTCTGGGGGGGACCGGCACCGGCAATGTGTCAAACAGCTTCTTAAGCGGATCGATCAGCTTCAAGTCAGATATCAACGATCAGCTATCCTATGCGATCATACTCGACCAGCCCTTCGGCGCAGACACGCTCTATCCGTCCGGTTCCGCGCTTGCAGGTTCACTTGGCAAGGTCGAGAATACAACGCTGACAGGTGTCCTGCGCTACAGGCTCGACAATAACTTCAGTGCCTTTGCAGGGGTCCGGTCATCCTGGACAAAAGGGACTGCTGAAATTTCTGTTGCCCCAGTCCTTGCCTATGCACTCGAGACACAGAGGGATCAGGCCTGGGGATATCTTGCCGGTATCGCCTATGAAGTCCCCGAAATCGCGTTGCGGGCGGCGCTGACCTATAATTCGAGCATCAAGCATACCTTCACGACGACCGAAACCCTCAACGGGGTCGTGTCGAACCAACCATTCAGTTCACGGCTGCCGCAATCGGTCAATCTCGAGTTCCAGACCGGGGTGGCGGAAGACACACTTGTTTTCGGGTCGATCCGCTGGGTGAACTGGAAACAATTCGACATCACACCGCCTGCCTATGCGGCCAGCCCGAACCCGCTTGAGGAAAATGCGCCCCGAGGCGCGCTGGTGGAATACCAGAAGAACTCCATGACCTATACGCTGGGTGTCGGGCGGCAATTCACACAGGAATGGGCGGGGTCTGTTTCAATTGCGCACGATACGGGCAATGGCAATCCGACCAGCAATCTTGGCCCAACCGGCAAGCGCACCACGCTGGGCGTCGGGGTTTCTTACACGATCGACAATGTGACGATCAGCGGCGGCCTTCAATATGCACGGATTAGCAGTGCGCGCACGACGCTTGGAAGCGAATTCAACAACAATTCCGCGATCGGCGCAGGAATTCGGATCGGCTACCGGTTCTGATACCGAGCCGGGTCTGACTGCACGCGCCCCGGTTGGCCTGTCGGTCAGCCGGGGCTTTTTTGTCCGGCATTGACCATCGCCAGCCCGCTGGCTAGGCAATGACATCTGGCCTGCCGAAGGATCCGCCCATGTTCTATGCCTCTGCCGATCAATGGCTGCGCGCGCCGCAAAAGCGCATCATGCTGTATGGCATGTCGGGATTAGGCAAGACGCATCTTGCAAACCTGCTGCGCGACAATGGCGACTGGTTCCACTATTCGGTCGATTACCGGATCGGCACGCGCTACATGGGCGAGTTCATCGCTGATAATTTCAAGCGCGAGGCGATGAAAGTGCCGTTGCTGCGCGAACTGCTGCTGACAGATTCGGTCTATATCAGCTCGAATATCACCTTTGACAATCTCGCACCCCTGTCAACCTATCTGGGCAAACCCGGTGATCCGTCCCTGGGCGGACTGCCTTTTCAGGACTACATGATCCGACAAGAACAGCACCGCGTCGCCGAGGTCGCGGCACTGTCTGACACAGAGCATTTCATTGCACGCGCAGAAGCCCTGTATGGCTATGCCAATTTCGTTTGCGATACCGGTGGGTCGATCTGTGAGGTGATTGATCCCGACAATCCCGCCGACCCGCTGATGACTGAGTTGTCAAAACATCTGCTGCCAGTCTGGATCAGCGGATCAGATGCGCATACACAAGCCCTGATCAAGCGTTTCGACCGCGCTCCGAAACCGATGTATTACCAGCCGGCGTTTTTGCGCGCGGCCTGGCACGACTACCAGACCGAGACAGGCTTGAGCGAGTGCCAGATCAACCCTGATACATTTGTGCGCTGGACCTATGCACGGGCTTTGGCCCATCGTGCCCCACGTTATGCCGCAATGGCCAGAAACTGGGGCATCACTGTGCGCGCCGAAGATGTGGCACAGGTGCAGACACCAGAAGAATTCATTGCGCTGATTGCCGCGCAATTGCCAGAATGAGGATCTGACATGCCGATCACACTGCCTTCCAACCTTCCCGCCTATCAGGTTCTGGAACGCGAAGGTGTCATGGTCATGGAAGAAGCCGTGGCAGCGCGTCAGGATATCCGGCCCTTGCGGATCGGGTTGCTGAATCTGATGCCCAAGAAAATCCAGACCGAAACCCAGTTCGCACGGCTGATCGGGGCAACGCCGCTGCAGATCAACCTGTCCTTGATCCGCATGTCAGAGCACGAGACGAAGAACACGGCGGCAGAACACATGGCCGAATTCTACCGACCCTTTTCCGAGGTCAAGGAGGAACGGTTTGACGGGCTGATCATCACCGGTGCCCCGATCGAGCATCTGCCCTATTCGGAAGTGACCTACTGGGATGAACTGACCGAAGTCTTCAACTGGACACAAACCCATGTCCATCAGACTTTCGGGGTCTGTTGGGGGGGCATGGCGATGCTCTGGCATTTTCACCGCATCCCCAAGCACATTCTGGAACGAAAGGCGTTTGGCTGCTTCCGTCACCGCAACCTTGCCCCTGCATCGCCCTATCTGCGCGGCTTCTCGGATGATCTGCTGATCCCGGTCAGCCGCTGGACGGAACTGAACCAGCATGACATCAACGCCGCAGCCGGACTGCGCACACTGATCGCATCGGAAGATGTCGGCCCCTGTCTGGTCGAAGACCGCGACCATCGCGCACTGATGATCTTCAACCATCTGGAATATGACAGCACGACGCTGAAGGAAGAATATGACCGCGATATCGCCGCTAAGAAAACCATCAATGTGCCGTTGAACTATTATCCTGATGACGATCCGTTGAAAACGCCCCTCAATCGCTGGAGAAGTCATGCACATCTTCTATATGGCAACTGGATAAATGAGATCTACCAGACAACGCCCTATGACCTTGCCCAGATCGGCCAGTAAACTTGCAGGCTTCGTCCTCGCCGCGTCGCTTTTTGCGGCCTGTTCAACCGCGCTGGAGGATGCGATGGCCTTTGCCCAGACGATGCCCGAGGGCGGGTTTATCGACCTGCCTCAGGGGCGTGTCCATGCCATCGTGCGCGGGCAAGGGCCGGATCTTGTCATGATCCACGGTGCGAATGGCAATGCGCGGGATTTCAGCTTCGATCTGATTGACCGGATGGCGGACGATTTTCGTGTCATTGCTTTCGACAGACCCGGTTTCGGGTTCTCTGACAATTTTGGCGGGCCTGAGAACCCGGTCGCGCAGGCCGACATATTGCGCGCTGCGGCCCTGCAGCTTGGCGTCGAGGATCCTATCCTGCTTGGCCATTCCTACGGTGGCGCAGTCGCGCTGGCATGGGCCTTGCGTGCACCCTCGGACGTGGCCGGCTTGACCCTTCTTGCGCCGGCATCGCATCCCTGGCCGGGTGAACTGGGCCTGTGGTACCGTCTCAGCGCGTCTGCATTCGGGCAGTACCTGGTCCTGCCGCTCATCTCGCATCTTGCGCCGCGCCCCGCGGTTGAGCGCAGCCTGCAAGGGGTATTCGCGCCCGACCCGGTGCCAGAGGGATATCTTGATCACCTCGGACTGGACCTGACACTGCGTGTCGAACAGCTGCAACTGAATGCGCTACAGATCGACACGCTGAAAGGCCATGTAGACGCAATGGTGGGCGGATATCCCGCACTCACGATGCCGATCGAAGTGGTGCATGGCACCGAGGACACGACAGTCGGTCTGCGCTTCCACTCGGAACGTCTGGAGGCAGAGGTCGAAAGCACACATCTGACGCGGCTTGAGGGCGTTGGCCATATGCCGCACCACGCCCGCCCCGAGGCCGTGGCCGATGCCATTCGGCGGACGTCAGAGCGCGCGCGCCGCTGACAGCACGCGCATAGGGGCTTGCACCCGGAAAATATCGGCACCGGTTTTGCGCCCTCGGGCGCGAATTCGGCCTTGCCCCCGAGCAGGAATCAGGTAGATAAGGCCGCAGTAATCGTCGGGCTATGGCGCAGTCTGGTAGCGCGTCCGTCTGGGGGACGGAAGGTCGTAGGTTCAAGTCCTGCTAGCCCGACCATTGAATCAAACCATCGCAGCGCCCCTTATCCGCACCGCTTGGCCTTGCCTCGCCGGTCTTCTAATGTCAGACAAGCCGCCACGTTTGTCCGTTCCGCATCAGGGGTTTCGCCCATGCTACCCACCGGGGTCTTACCTGCTCAAAGCCTGCGTGCCATGATCGGTGACGCAGTGGTCCTGGCGTCACCAGCCATCGAGGAAGCGCAGATTCAGCCTGCCAGTCTGGACCTTCGGCTTGGCGCGCGCGCCTATCGGGTCCGGGCCTCTTTCCTTGCGGGCAAGGGCCGCAAGGTGACACAACGCCTCGCAGAATTCGAGATGCACCAGATGGACCTCAGTACCGGTGCCGTTCTGGAAAAAGGCTGCGTCTATGTCGTGCCTTTGCTGGAATCGCTTGCCTTGCCTGCCGGGGTGCAGGCCGTCACCAATGCCAAAAGCTCGACCGGAAGGCTTGATCTTCTGACCCGCGTCATCACGGACGAGGGAACCGAGTTTGATCGCGTCCCCGATGGCTATCACGGGCCACTTTTCGCAGAAATCTGTCCGCGCTCGTTCTCGGTGCTTGTCCGACCCGGAATGCGGCTGACCCAGATCCGGTTGCGCTCGGGGCAGGCTGTTCTCAGCGATGCCGAACTCTCGGCACTGCATGACGCACAGGCGCTCGTGCCCGGCACTCCGGTCATTTCGGACGGGCTTGGCTTCTCGGTCGACCTGCGCCCGGAAGTTGGCACCCTTGTCGGCTACCGCGCCAAACCCCACACCGGCGTCATAGATCTGGACCGGATCGGGGCCTATGCCCCGGCCGATTTCTGGGAAGAGTTGCACAGCAAGGATGGACAGATCATCCTTGATCCGGGGGCGTTCTATATTCTGGTCAGCCGCGAAGCTGTCCATATCCCACCCGATTACGCTGCCGAGATGGCACCCTATCTGGCCATGGCGGGTGAATTTCGGGTGCATTACGCCGGCTTCTTTGATCCCGGCTTCGGGCATGATGCGGCAGGTGGCGCCGGGGCGCGCGGAGTTCTGGAAGTGCGCTGCCACGAAGCCCCCTTCGTGCTGGAACATGGCCAGATCGTCGGGCGACTGGTCTATGAACGCATGTCCCAACGCCCGGAACGGCTATATGGGGCCGCGATCGCCTCGAACTATCAGGGGCAAGGCCTTAAGTTATCTAAACATTTCAAGACTATATGAGCCAATGTTCGAGTTTGTCGAAATCGCCTTTCTGATCACTGCTTTCGTCACCCTCTTTGTGGTGATCGATCCGATCGGCACCGCACCGCTCTTTGTTGCCCTGACGCAAGGCATGAGCCCCGCGCGCCGCCGCAGCATCGGGATTCGCGCCTGTGTGATCGCCGCGATCCTGCTTGCGTTCTTCGGGGTGGCGGGCGAAGATTTCCTGGGCTTTATCGGCATCTCGATGCCTGCCTTCCAGATTGCGGGGGGCATTTTGCTGTTTCTTACCGCGCTTGACATGCTGTTTGACCGTCGCACGCAACGCCGGCGGGACCATGCCGATGAAGGCAATGCAGAGCCAGCGGACGACCCGTCTGTCTTTCCCCTTGCCATGCCGCTCATTGCCGGGCCGGGGGCGATGGCGACCATGGTGTTGCTGATTGGCGAAACTGGCCGCAGCCCGCAGGGAACACTTCTTGTCACACTGGTTATGCTGGCCGTGATTGCGATGGTGTTTCTGGCCTTCCTGACAGCCGGGCTGATCGAGCGTGCGCTGCGTCGCACCGGGACCATGGTGATGACACGCCTGTTTGGCCTGTTGCTGGCAGCCCTGTCAGTTCAGTTCGTCCTCAATGGCGCAAGCGCTGCCGGGATCATGCCCTGACTGGGCGATGATCAGACGATCCGCGCAGCGGGACTGCTGCCTGTCAGCGCCCTGTGCTGATCCTCGCGCAGGGCTTGGCGAATGTCAAAAGCCTTGCTAGACTTCGCCTCCGACGACACCGTTTAGAGCTTCATTCATGCGCCAT
>SKWJ01000193.1 GCA_007128995.1 Paracoccaceae bacterium | reverse complement strand
TCTGAAAGAACCTCTTCTGACTGCTGAAACGGAGCGCGACGCGATCCGGCGCTGGCAGGAAGAAGGGGACCGGCGCGCGCTCGAGCTTTTGTTGCGCAGCCATGCACGGCAGGCTTGGTCGCAGGCCTTGCGATACGCGGACAACCCGGTTGATGTTGACGATCTGGTCGCTGAAGGCATGCTCGGGTTAATGCGCGCGGCTGACAGTTTTGACCGGAAGCTTGATTTGCGGTTTTCGACCTATGCCGCCTATTGGGTGATGAACGGTGTGTTCACGGCCCTGTCACGGATCGGGACCGTCATCGACATGCCGGTGCGCACCTATCTGAAAGCGCGAACCGGGCGCCTTGGGGGCAGTGATGCTGATTTGTCCGTGCTCGCAACGCAAGGCGCGCTGCCACTTGATGGCGGTGACGAAGGTTTGTCACTGTCTGAACGGCTGCCCAGTTCGGATGCAACGCCAGCGGATGCAACAGAGGCGCGCTCGGCGCAGGAGTTTCTGTCCGCCCTTCTGGCCGAGGCAATCGCAACACTCAATCCGACCGAACAGAATGTCATCTCGCGGCGCAGACTGGCGGCAGAGCCGGAAAGTGCCGATGTCATCGCCGCAGATCTGGGGATATCGGTCCAGAAGTTGAAGCAGATCGAGGTCCGCGCGATCAACCAGTTGCGGCGCGAACTGATTTCCCGCGGGTTCAGCCGCGCCATGTTGCATTAGGGGCCGGAATGATCACATCGCCTTTCGGAACGTTCTTTCAGTCCGGTACTGCCATGCAGCCCCAAGACCTGCTGGCAGGTCACGGCTCTTCGGCAGCAGGTCTTCCTGTGTCGGCGACGTTTGCCAGCCTTGCGACGCAAGGTCAGTCAGACCAGCAACAGGGGCTGGATTTTTCTGCCCTTGTGTTGCGGGCGAGGCCCCAAGGCACAGCCCAACCGGCGGCTTACGAAAGCATTGGCCTGCCATCCGGTCAGGATACGGGCGATGCAGCGCTGGCAGACTTCGTAACGGAGCTGGACGCGCTTCTGGCCAGCCTTGTGGCGGATCCCGGTGAAGCGCCGGAGCTTGACGCAGTTACTGGGTTTCTCGGGATACTGCATCAGTTTGATCTTGAAACAGGGGCCGATGCGACAGAGCTTCTTGCCGCCCGCCTGGCGCAGTTGGACGCGCAGGGGCGCGCGATACTGGATCAGGCAGCGCAAGACCCGATCACGCTGGTCGCGGCGCTGACGATTCTTGCAGATATTCCGGAACAGTCTGCGCATGTGGTCTTGCCTTTGCGGCCTGTCGCGCTGGAACAGCCCATGGCGCAGCTTGCGTCGCGCCTCGCCTTTGAACAGACAACACCCGCAGCCGAACAGGTTTCAGCGCGTATCGTCACGGATGCACCAACAGTGACATCCTTTGCAGGTCAGGGGGGCAATGTATCCGCCTTGATCCGCGAAGCGCAGGCAGATACGCGCACTTTGGTCCTGAGTGTGATTGCGCAAAACGTCGCCAGTACAGAACGTGAGGGCCAGATCGTGTCGGTTCCAGGCGGGGAAGCGCGTCACGTCACTGGCAGCTTTGCCGATGCGCTTCGTCCTGCGGCCACGCCCCCGCCCGCGGCCCCCGCTACCGGGTTCGCACGCAACCTTGTCCAACAAATCCGCAGCGCAAGTTTTTCGGAAGGCCAGACCCGGATAGCCCTTGCGCCGCGCGGTCTTGGCGAGATCGAGATCGATATGCGACCCGATGAGGCCGGGCGCCTGCGTATTGTCCTGCGCGCCGAAAACCCGGCGGTGCTGCAAGCCCTGCGCGGTGATCGCGATGGATTGCTGGCGGCCTTGTCCGAGAGCGGGGCAACAACGGACGACGCCGATCTGGATTTCGAGGATTTCAGCCGCCGACCGTCACGACAGACCGAGGAATCGGAACACAGGCGTCATGGCGCGTCCGCAATCGAGGCCGAGGATCAACCGCCATTGAACCCATCGCCGTCACAGCCGATCATTGGTGATGGCGCGCTTGACATTTTGACCTGAAGGAAACGCCATGGATATCGCCCCGAACTTTTCAGCGTCCGAGACGCGCACATCCAGCAATGCCGGAGTTGCCAAGGAGAAGCTGGACACGGATTATCAGAGTTTCCTGACGCTTCTGATCGCCCAGGTTTCGAATCAGAACCCGCTGGAGCCGATGGATTCCACGGTTTTTGTATCGCAGCTGGCCCAATTGACACAGGTCGAGCAGTCGATCGTGACCAACTCTAACCTTGAACGCATTGATGCCCGGCTGAGCAATGTCGAGGCGCTCTCTGATGTGCAGTTGATCGGACGCGATGTCACGGTGCCCACGGACCGTATCGAATTGCGCGACGGTCGCGCGGCGCTCTCCTATACGCTGTCGAAAGATGCCGACAGTGTTGTCGTCTCGATCCGGGCCGCAGACGGGACCATTCTGCATGAGGCCCTCGGTCAGCCGGGCGCAGGACGCACGACACATGTCGTAACTTGGAACGGGCGGGATTTGGAGGGCCTTCCAGTGCCCGATGGTGTTTTCGAGGTGGTTGTCGATGCCAGAGATTCCGAGGGCAAACCTGTCGGATACGAGACAGTGGCAAACACACGTGTTGAAGAACTGACATTCCGCGGTGGCCAGACAATGCTTGTCCTGCGCAACGGAACCGAAGCTTATGCCGGCAGCGTGACAAGCGTACGATAGACCGGCGCTATCGGCGCCGGGCATGCTTGCCCGCGCGCCTTGCGCAAGCAGGTTCGCATTGCGCCAGCCGGGGATCGACCGCGTGAAAAGTCAGTAGGGCAGGATCACGTCCATCACGTCTTCGCCATAGCCACGCTGCTGCTGGCGTGACAACTGACCACGGCCACCATAGGTGATCCGGGCTTCGGCAACTTTCTCATACGGGATTGTATTGTTCATCCGGATATCCTGCGGCCGGATGATCCCGGCAATACGCAATTCCCGAAGTTCCTGATTCACTTTCACTTCCTGACGCCCGGCCACAACCAGATTGCCGTTCGGAAGGCTCTGGACGACAAGCGCGGCAACCTTCAGGTCAATTGCTTCACGGCGGATGATCGACCCCGACCCGGAGGCTTCGAAACCGGATCCGAAATCCACGATATCGCCTGTCGGCAGGTTGGAAAGCCCCAGCAGACTAGGAAATCCGACAGATCCAGAGCCTGAACGCTCTCGCTGGGTTGCATTGCGCAGCTGAGCCCTGTCGTCGATGCGGATATCAATTGTCAGGATATCACCAACACGCGATGCACGCTGGTC